>JAJAYU010000023.1 GCA_026786125.1 Chamaesiphon sp. | reverse complement strand
CAAAACTCAGCGACGAACTCGGCGGTGGTAGCATGACCGCATTACCAATCATCGAAACCCAAGGTAGTGACGTATCAGCGTACATTCCAACCAACGTAATTTCGATTACCGACGGTCAGATCTTCCTCTCCTCCGACCTATTTAACTCTGGTCTGCGTCCAGCCATCAACGCAGGTATCTCCGTATCCCGCGTAGGTTCCGCTGCACAGACCAAAGCGATGAAAAAGGTTGCAGGTAAACTCAAACTAGAATTAGCCCAGTTTGACGACCTCCAAGCCTTCGCTCAGTTCGCCTCCGACCTCGACCAAGCGACCCAAAATCAACTCGCTCGTGGTGCCCGCCTCCGTGAAATCCTCAAGCAGCCTCAGTACTCACCGCTATCTGTACCTGAGCAAGTCGCTCTAGTATACGCAGGCTTAAACGGCTATCTCGATGATATCGCCGTCAACAAAGTCACTGGTTACACCGCTGCACTCAAAGACTACCTCAAAAATAGCAAACCTGAGTACGCGAAAACCATCAAAGACAACAAAATGCAATTGACTGATGAAGCTGAAGCATTGCTAAAAGCCGCATTAGTTGAATGCAAGAAATCCTTCTTAGCAGCAGCATAAAGAAAGGGGATAGGGTATAGGGAACAGGGGATAGGGGGACAGGGAATTTTGATGGCTGTTGAAAAGCAGAGATCTAAATTCCTCGATGTTCTCCTTATTTCTTCCCTTAAATCCAATCCCTTTTTTGATAAAAAATTATAGATAAAAATACAAAAGTTCTAATTCTCTTGCGTCAGTATCTCTATTCCCTATTTCCTATCCCCTATTCCCTTCCCTAACTAAGCACCAAAATCTTACAACTAAGAACTAATCTAAAATATGGCTAACCTAAAAGTTATTCGGGATCAAATCCAGTCAGTCAAAAACACCAAAAAGATCACCGAAGCAATGCGCCTCGTCGCAGCAGCCAAAGTCCGCCGCGCCCAACAACAAGTAGTCGCCACCCGACCCTTCGCCGACAGACTAGCGCAAGTTCTATATAGCCTCAAAAGCCGCCTGACATTTGCCGACGCAACTTCACCATTGCTCCAAGCCCGTGAAGCAAAATGTGTTGGGTTATTAGTCATTACAGGCGATCGAGGACTATGTGGTGGTTATAATAGCTCCATCATTCGCAAAGCCGAGATCCGTGCTGCTGAACTCAAAGCCCAAGGTTTAAGCTACAAATTCATCACTGTCGGACGGAAAGCCACCCAGTACTTCCAACGGCGGAATCAACCTATTCATGCTAACTACACCGGATTAGAACAAATTCCTACGGCGGCTGAAGCTGGTAATATTGGTGATGAATTGCTCTCCCTGTTCCTCTCTGAGGGCGTAGACAGAGTAGAGCTAGTTTATACCAAATTCGTCTCCCTGATTGCTTCCCGCCCAGTGATCCAAACCCTCCTACCCTTGACACCCCAAGGATTGGAAGTACCAGATGATGAAGTCTTCCGCCTCACCAGTCGCGGTGGCAACTTCTCCGTCGAGCGTGAGAAACTAGCAACATCCGCCGCACCTCTGCCTAGCGATACGATCTTTGAACAAGATCCCAATCAAATCTTGGATGCATTGCTACCACTCTACCTGAATAACCAACTCCTGCGGGCATTGCAAGAATCCGCAGCAAGTGAACTCGCCGCTCGGATGACCGCGATGAATAATGCTAGCGATAACGCTAAACAACTGATCGGTTCTCTAACTCTTAGCTACAACAAAGCCCGCCAAGCCGCGATTACTCAAGAAATTCTTGAGGTTGTTGGTGGTGCTGAAGCACTTCAAGGTTAGGGTAACTAATTAATCTGCCAAAAAGGTGCCTTAACCAGGCACCTTTTTTATGTCTAAAGTATTCAATAATACACATTATTCCTCAGGCAGCAACGAGACGATTTTGTAAGGACGCTTGCCCCAGTAGGTTCCAGGTGCGAAGCTAGCCTCCCTCACCCCTGTGCTAGTTTGAGCACCGATAAATTTTGTGTCATCGACATCAGTGATAATCCCGACATGCTCTGATAGACCTTTGACAGCAGGAAAGACAATAATATCCCCAACTAAAGGAGCTTTTGTGGGCGCAAAAGTCGAATCGCGTAAGTATTCACCTGCTTTCCGATAATCATAGCCTTCAAAGATCCGGCTATAGACAGCATAGACAAAGTGCGAGCAATCAATCCCATTTTTATCCTTGCCACCATATCGATAGCGAGTACCTCGCCAAGATTTAGCCTCAGTTACCACCGTACTGAGATCTTGTGATGTCAATTCATTTTCGCCAGCATTGCTGTTGGCACTGGCAGGTAGCATCGAAGAATACAGAACTAAAGCACAAATGAGAATTTTTTGATACATAAAAATATCGGGGTAGGTAATGCTCTGCTGTTGCAAGTCGCATAATGGATGATTTTTAGACCTAATGCTTAAAATATCTTGACAAAAACCGTAAAATTACAGTTCTGTTAGCCTACTCAGAGATGAGGTCTGTATAAAATTGATGCACTCCTACAGTTAAATTACCCACATTTATGATGATATCGATCATCCTCTGCGGTTAAATCAGAAAATCTATGTATTAAAAATTACCACTTGGAGACTGCGTGACAATCTGTGACATACCATCGCCAGGGTAAATCTACTCCCTGGGTTAATCCAATCCGAGTGGTTTGAGTCAATTTGATCGATCCCCCATCTAGCTTGTGCTGCCAATCGGTCGATCGATGTTCCAGCCATAGAGCTTGTCCGAGATCTAGTTTTGTTCCATACAAATCCAAATCAATTTGCATTGCTCTACAGAGCTTTCCTGGCCCTGCGGCAACTTTTACTGGCTTTTCACTTGGCTTGCGTGGAATGCTGACTAACGTGTCTCGATCTAGTTCTAATGCCCGAATTAGTACCGCACTCGGCGCGCCTGCTTTGTCAGTAACGACATTGACGCAATGATACATCCCATAAATTAAATACACATAGACATAGCCTGGATCGCCAAACATCACCTGATTTCGCTTGGTCTGTTTGCGATAGGCATGACAAGCTGGATCGCCTTCTTGGTAAGCTTCTGTCTCGACGATGATTCCGCGCAACTGTTGACCGTCAGGAAGTTGGCGCACTAATGTACAACCGATCAATTCTGGTGCAATAGTTACAGCCGATCGATCAAACCACTCCGGCAAAATTACTAGTTCCATAAATAATTGATATTCGTAGTTTGCAAAATAAAGGTAGGAGTAATTATTACCCCTACCTTTATTTGCCGATCAACCTTTAGTTACAGTAATTTATCGACGTTCTTGGCAGTCTCAAAGAAGTACGCGACATTTTCTTCTGGTACCGTCGGTAGTACACCATGACCGAGATTCATGATGTGGCCAGTTTTACCCGCCTTACGGACAGTATCAACAATTCGATCGCGAATAAAATCATGGGAACCATATAATGCACAAGGATCCATATTGCCTTGGACACCCAAATGCGCCCCAATCCGCTGCCTGCCCACTGCCATATCGACAGTCCAATCCAGACTGATGATATCCACACCAGATTGACCCATGAGTTCCAATACGCCAGAACTACCGCTGATGTAGAGAATCAAGGGTGTATCAGGATGGGTCGCTTTCACCTGTTGTACCACCCGTTGTTGATAGGGTAGGGCAAAAGTTTGATAGTCTTGAGGGCTGAGTTGTCCCGCCCATGAGTCAAACATCTGGACAACTTGGGCACCGCAATCGATTTGGTAGCGAACGTATACGGCGATCGCATCAGCAATTTTAGACAATAAGCTATGGAGCATCTGGGGTTCGCGGAAAGCCATTCCTTTTATATTGGAGTAGTCCTTCGAGCTTTTACCTTCGATCGCATAAGCCGCCAATGTCCAAGGCGCGCCAACAAATCCGAGTACGGTGGATTTGTTACCCACTTCACTGCGTAAGGTACCCAGAATCTCCTTGATGAAGGGGAGGGATTCTTCAGGATTGAGCGGGTGGAGTGCGTCGATCTGCGCCTGAGAGCGAATTGCTGGCTCAATAATTGGCCCTTTGCTCTCGATGATGTCAAAAGGAATGCCTATACCTGGTAAGGGCGTGAGGATGTCGGAAAACATAATTACGCCATCTGGCTGAAATGCCCGCCAAGGTTGGAGCGAGATTTCGATCGCTAGTTCGGCTTTCTCAGATCGATCGCGGAAGGAGGGATACTTGTCCCGCAAGTCCCGATAAACTTTCATGTAGCGTCCGGCTTGGCGCATCATCCAGACAGGTGGTCGATCGAGGGTGGCACCTTTAGCAGCGCGTAATAATAAAGGTTCTTGATTTGAATCGGTCATAATTTAATTTATATAGCTGCCGTTGGGCAATTTTTGTTAATAGGCACAAGTTCCAGAATACCAAACTAGCTGCCCTTTTGTCTTGGACTGCTTTACAGACGTTATTGTTAGAGTCAATTTAAGCCGTTAATCTTCTAACCAATTAAATAATTGACCGAAAGTTAGTTGAAAAGATTTGGCAAATTCAGGTACGGGTAGTAAATCATCCTTAATTTCAAAGACTGAAATCCGTGGTTGTTCTAGCTTATCGGCAGGATCATGGGCAAGATAGACAAACACGAGTTCTTCCTCTGGGTCAATTAACCAACCCATTTGAGTCCCATAACTCAAGCAGCGGAGGATATTTCGGACAACTTTGGTTTGGCTTTGATCGGGCGAGAGGATTTCAATCGTCCAATCAGGTGCAAGCGCAAATACATTAGCAACTTTGCCATCACGATCGCGCGGAATTCGATCCCAGGTGAATACAGTAACATCTGGCACTGTCGAACGTCCACCAAAAGTACAGCGCAATTCAGGATAGGCACGAGCGATTTTGCTAGGCTTAAGTGCTGCATTAATTGCGGGGACAAGATCTCCTTGAATAGTACTATGTTTTCCTTGGGGCATCGGTTTCTGGATAATTTGACCATCAATAAACTCACTGGCAGGTTTAGTTTCTGGCAGTTTGAGAAAGTCTTCGATCTCGATCAATTTAATCGGTGTTTGAACCATTGCCGCTCAAGGTGATGGGTTAGTAATATTGTATCGAAAAGCTGGTTAACGCATTCCTAGAAACCGTAGGTTGGGTTGCACGGAGCAAACCCCAACAATTGCAGCTATGATGGCAACTGACTCATCGCTGCCAAGTCCAATACCTGCGCCAATAAATCTGGCTCCATCAATCCCTGCTCCAACACAATCTTCCGCAAAGATTTACCTGTAGCTAGCGATTCCTTCGCCACATTTGCTGCATTCAAATAACCGATGTGCGTATTCAACGCAGTCACTAACGCCAAACTCCCTTCGGCATAATCCCGACAGCGTTCAGGATTGGCTGTTATCCCGACAATACACTGCTCAGTTAACGCCTTAATCGCATTGCCCAAAATCTCGATGCTGTGAATTAAATCATAGGCAATCAGCGGCATCATCACGTTTAGTTCCAATTGTCCTGCTTGAGCTGCCATCTCGATCGATCTGTCAAATCCCATCACCTGAAAACAGACCATCGAAATCATTTCTGCCATCACCGGATTGTATTTCCCAGGCATAATCGATGAGCCAGGTTGAACAGCAGGCAGTTGAATTTCTTTTAAACCCGTCTTTGGCCCCGAATCCATCAATCGTAGGTCATGGGAGATTTTAACTAGGTCTGCGGCGAGATTGCGAAGGCTACCGGAGACATTTACGAATGGTGCCATACTTTGCATCGCTGCCATTAAATGTGGCGCAACAGTTAGGGGTTGTCCGATTAATTCTCCCAAAATCTGAGCAACAGTTGATCGATATTCAGGATGGGTATTCAACCCCGTACCCGCTGCACTGCCACCCAAACCGAGCTTAGTCAAATCACCCGATGCAGTAGTAATTCTAACTTGATGATCGCGTAAAATTTGAGCAAACGCGCCAAAACTATCGCCTAATCGCACAGGTACGGCATCCTGCATGTGGGTGCGACCAGATTTGACGATCGACTGAAATTCTACCGCTTTTTTGTCCATTGCATCGATCGCACCAGCCAACGCAGGCAATAGCGTATGACTGAGCGCGAGCAATCCACCCACTCTAATTGCCGTCGGAATCACATCATTGGTAGATTGACCATAATTAACATGATCGTTAGGACTCACTCGTTGATAGTTACCCTTAATATCCCCCAATATTTCCAACGCACGGTTAGCGAGTACCTCATTCACATTCATGTGGTGGGAAGTCCCCGCACCTGCCTGATAGACATCGACGACAAATTGTTCACGGAGCTTGCCCTGAAGAATCTCATCGGCGGCGGCGACAATTGATTCAGTCAATTCTTGAGAAATACAGCCCAATTTACCATTAGCAAGTGCCGCCGCTTTTTTGATTAAAATACAAGCATCAACATAGGTAGCTAGCGGCTTCAAACCACTAATCGGGAAATTCTCGATCGCCCGCAAAGTCTGGATGCCATAATAAGCAGACGCAGGGATCTGACGTTCTCCCATCGAATCTTTTTCAATCCGGTAATTAGCTTGATTCATTTAAGGTCTATCCCAATCACAAACCTATATTATCCAATACTTTCCGATCGAACCTACTCCCGAACAGACGAGATAAATTATATTATTGCATCGCATATTTAGGAGCTAAATCTTGGACAACTCGATCGATTGCACTTAAAGATCGATCGCGATATGCTCCATAGCGTTCTTGCTTACTTTTAATCTTGGTTGGTAACTCTTGAAAAATACCAAAGTTGGGCGGCATTGGCTGAAAATACTTCGGTTCCGCAGTACTAATAAAATCAAATAATGATCCCATCATCGTCACCCGTGGCATCGTAATCGGCTCTAAACCTAAAAATAATCGCGCCGCATTTGTCCCCGCCAACCAACCGCCAGCAGCCGCTGCTGTATAACCTTCGGTACCGATGATTTGTCCCGCAGCTAATAAAGTATTACGGCTATGGAATTGGAGTGAGGAAGATAGTAATTTCGGTGAATTGATAAAAGTATTGCGGTGCATCACGCCTAACCGCACGAACTCGGCATTTGCCAAACCAGGAATCATCGAGAAAATCCGTTTTTGTTCGCCCCACTTTAAATTCGTCTGAAAACCCACCATATTCCACAGTTGTCCAGCTTTATCTTCCTGCCGTAATTGAATCACGGCATAAGGACGGTGAATTTGGTTCTCAGGTGCCTTAAAATCGCCTCTACGACTATCAAACAATCCAACAGGCTTGAGAGGGCCATACCGCATAGTTTCTTCGCCCCGCTGGGCTAATTCCTCGATCGGCAAACAGGCTTCAAAGAATTTAGCAGTCTCTCGATCAAAGTCTTTGAGTTCTGCTTGTTCGGCGTTACACAATTCCTGCTGGAAGTGGATATACTGCTCTTTGTTCATCGGGCAATTGAGATAAGCTGCTTCACCTTTGTCATATCTTGAGGCAAAGAAAGCAATCTCCTTGTCGATCGAATCCCCCACAATAATCGGACTCGCGGCATCAAAAAAGTTGAGGTAATCCATCCCCGCCAGTCGTTGTATATCTTCGTCGAGAGCGATACTAGTCAGCGGTCCGGTGGCTAAAACTACAATCCCATCCCGGGGAATTTCTGGTACGTTATCACGACGAAATTCAACTAGGGGATGGTTCTTCAGTGTTTCGGTTAGATCGTGACTAAATTGGCCGCGATCAACTGCTAATGCGCCACCTGCGGGGACAGCATGATGATCTGCCTTACCAATAATAATTGAACCAAGCCTGCGTAACTCTTCATGTAATAATCCGGCAGCTCGATCGGTAGATTGGGCACCAAAAGAGTTGCTACATACTAGTTCGGCCAGTTCCTCACTATGATGTGCTGGACTCAATGTGTGAGGACGCATCTCGTGTAGTGTCACTGGTACACCAGCCTGGGCGATTTGCCAAGCTGCTTCTGTACCCGCTAAACCACCACCAATTACCTGAACGCGCATAACAATTAAGAGTTTGAAGTCTGCAGATATATTATAAGCTGCTCAGTCGATCAATGTTAATTGTCACCGCTGGTCTACTTTATTGATTATTTTTTGGAATCCACTGATTTTCCGAGTACGGTTATTGCTGTTTTTGAGCTGCCAAATTTAGTTTCAGTTTGGGATTGATTGGCAATTGTGGTTCCCAGTTGAGTCATGTAGTCAGTCCAAGGTGCTTCTGGATCGTGTTCGTCAGTAAAGTAATCTTGGGCAGAAGAGAAATGATCTTCAGTTTCATTTTTTTCGATTACACCATTGACAATTAATCCCAACATATTAACATGGGTCATTTTCAATTTATCTTGAGCAGCACGAGCATTACT
>JAJAYU010000022.1 GCA_026786125.1 Chamaesiphon sp. | reverse complement strand
GCTCAACACCAATGCAACTATGCACGCCGCCACCAAAACCAATCAAGGAGTAAGAGTGTTTTTGATCTTCCTCTCGCGGGGGTGCAAATCTGTCGGGATCGAAGGCATCTGGATCTTGATAAATTTCTGGCAACCGATGGGTCAACATCGGGAAAATACACACAAACCAACCAGCTGGAATCAGATAGCCAGCATATTCAATATCTGCCGTTGCCATCCGACAGATAATAAAACCTGGTGGATACATTCGCTCGCCTTCTTTGATCGCGTTTGTGATGTTGGGCAGTTGGCGCAGATGAGACATTGAGATTGGATTATTTCCGATTACTTGCTGACATTCATCGCGCAATCTTTGCCGCCATTCGGGACGATTACCCAATTCAAATAATAACCAACTCATTAAGCTAGAAGTCGTATCATGCCCAGCAAATAGAAATCCGATCGCTTGATTAATTACCTGTGTTTCGGTAAATTTATTACCATCTTCATCAACCGTATTGAGCAGTAAACTCAGCACATCTGTAGACTGCTCTAGATCGCCCCGTGCGGCTCTTTCTTGAATAATTTGCCGGACATAATCAAAAATCTTGCGACGGGCTGCTTGTCCTCTACCGTGCCTCGTCAGCGGATGATCCCATTTGACCACGCCATTCAAACTATCGACGAGGATCGTAAACCACTCGCTCACTTGCTCAATTTCTGAAGTTTTCTCACTCCCCAGAAAAATCTTGACCACCATCTTCAATGTGAGCTTATGCAATTCGGCACTGAGATTAATAGTGCCTTGTTTGCCCCAATCATCGATCATTTCAGTCACAACCGCCTGAATCGTATCAAAATAAGACGCGATCGCCTGTGGCAAAAATACGGGTAAGATCAACCTACGACTAATCCGATGCTGTTGTCCGTCTTGCATCAACACCATATCAGGACTGAGAATCGGCGATAGAAATCTATTACCCAACCGCGATGAAAGTCGATCGGATTCATCTTTGAATACCAGCCGATTTGCCTCTGATCCAACTAGACAAGCGATATTATCAAACAGCCCTGGCATCGATACTTTGAAAATATTGCCATGCTGTTGATGTCGCTCCCAATAAAATTGTTCTAGCTTGGTGAGTGCGCTAATTGTGTTGCCAATTAGTGGCAATCCAGTATTCCCAGGCATCATGTCAGCGGACTTGATTCGATCAGTCATAACAACAATTTATTCTAAAGGTGAAATACAACTAGCCAATTTCTAACAGCGAGATAAGTCGATCAATCTCACAATGATTGCCAAATAACTCACGGGCACAATTGATTTTGATGGGTTCTTGTAACCGGACTTGACCAAAGGCTCGATCGATGATTTCGACAGTCGTGAGCGTATCCAAATCTACTGATAAAATCGGGATTTCTAGGTCTTCAGCACGGCTGAGGATGAATTTTTGGGGTGGGAGGTGTCCGGTGAGAATCAAGCACTGTGTAGAGGTTTCTAGGGCTGCGAGTTGAATATCTGCTCGATCGCCACCAGTGACTACAGCCATGTTATTACCGCGTCGGAAATATTCGAGCGCGGAATTGACATTCATCGCGCCGATGGAGAGACTTTCTACCATCAAATCTAGCCTGTCGGGACGACACAGAACTTCTGCTTTCAATTGTTCAACGAGCTGTTTGACGGTGACACTTCGCAGCAAACCATTGCGATGGACAATTCCAAACACGGGAATACCTGCTTGCTCCAAATAAGGTACCAGAGTAGTCTGGACGCTCTCTACCCGATCGCGCGGGATATCATTGAGAATACAGCCTAAAAGTCTTTTGCCCAGGCGTTCTTGGGCAGATAGGAGCAGATCGACACTAGAGATTGGATCGTAACGATTGACGAGAAGTACCCCAGCATCTAAGGATTCAGCTACTTGAGCAGTAGCCAGATTGAAAAGACTACCTTCGTGGAGATTGGCACCACCTTCGAGAATGACCAGATCGCCTGGAAGTTGGACGCATTCTTGGAGTAACCTCCCATAGTCTTGACGATCGACTCCAGTTAATCTATCGATTGATTTGGCAGCATCCAAGACTAGCAATGGCGAGCCTAGTCGCGCTGGAGGGAGTGATAATGCTTGCGCCATCAATCGGACATCACTATCAATTGTCAGCGGATTGACGGCATTGCCAGTGACGACTGGTTGAGCATAGGCGATTTCAATCCCCTTTGCCTGCAAACGATCGGCAATTCCCAAAATTGTTGCCGATTTCCCACTACACGCCTCAGTCGAAGCCACCATCAAGTATTTCATAGCATTCCCACACACTTACCCGTAGTCATTATAACTGTCTAGCCGATCGACATTGCATCGATCTGAACATGTGACAACTGCTCATCTGTAGGGATCAAAATCCGGCTCTAGACTAATTATAAGAACTTACGAGCCAGAAAATACGCCGCGATCGATTTAGCATCGATCGATTCTCCTCGATCTAGCGCGGCTTCAAATTCGGCTGGAGTCATCAAGATGACACTAATATCCTCATCATCATCACCCGCAGGTTGTACTGCTAATTTCTCCAGATCCTGTGCTAGGTAAGCATAAATAATCTCATCCGAATAGCCAGGTGCTAGAAAAAATTCACCTAGGTTATGCCATCTACCAGCCCGATAGCCAGTCTCTTCTTCGATCTCCCGTGCAATTGTCGTTGCTGGATCTTCGCCTATTTCCAATGTGCCTGCGGGAAATTCTAGGATTCTACCTTGGGTAGCAAATCGATATTGTTTAACCAATACTAATTTGCCATCATTGGTAATCGGCACTGCCATCGCCCCACCTGGATGATGCACACATTCCCAGTCGCCAATTACCCCATTTGGCAGTTCAATTCGATCAACATCAAAGGAGAATTTACGCCCTTGATAATGCAGCTTTTTCTGAATTAGTTTAGCAGGTTCGTTTCCTAGTGGCATGTTAGTTAGTTGATAATTTATAATTGATAGCGAATAAAACGCTAGAAGTTATAGGGTATACTACCGTGATAGCATAATGTACCAATTATTTTTACACGAACAAATTAATATCTGAATGTTCTAATTGGTTGCAGAGAGTGGTGATCGATTGCCTCGATTTTGGTTCGATCGTATTAGGTGCAATTTCACTCAGCGGTACCAGCACAAATGCGCGATAGAGCATTCGAGGATGGGGAACTTGTAAAGTAGGTAGATCGATAATTAGATCATCATAGAGTAATAAGTCTAAATCTAGTGTCCGTGCCCCCCAAACTTCTTGACGTACTCGCCCAAATTCAGCTTCGATCGAGTGCAATACATTCAACAAATCCAATGGTATCAGACTAGTCTCGATCATCGCACAACCGTTCAAATAATCTGGTTGTGGTGGCCCCATCGGAGCAGTTAGATACCAGCTAGAAATAGTAATTACCTCAATCTGAGCATGTGATCGGAGTCGATCGATCGCACGAGGTTATATCGATCGCGAATCTCCTAAATTACTACCCTACCCGATCGCACTATAGCTCTTATTTCTAATCATGATTTACAGGATTTTCTGGATTGAGTTACTTGTACTATTTCCTGAAGGGGTGACAAGCATCTCTCAACTTCTGGCTAGGTATGGACCGT
>JAJAYU010000021.1 GCA_026786125.1 Chamaesiphon sp. | reverse complement strand
GATCTAGGAAGTGCAATCTACCTTACTCCCTTCCCAGTGAAAAATTAGACATCTAGTGTCGAGGTGGATGGTGAATGGTGAATGGTGAATCAATACTGTCTATTTCTTGGGTGGGAAGGGAGTAAGATTGAGACATAAATTACCCCTCATCCCTAAACTTGTGAATTTACGCCTTTTGATTCCATTTTTCGACCCAACGGTAAAAGATTGGTCATTAACAGCCAGATTAATGCGGTGGCTGACCTTTCTATGGCTGGCGATCGGTATGTTCGTTCTATTCTCAGCTTCTTATTATCATGGAGAGATCGAAAAGAAGGATGGACTATTCTATTTCAATCGTCAACTGATGGCAATTGTAATTAGTTTATTGATATTTAATGTGATCGTCCATACACCCCTAAATAAACCACTAAAGCTCGCCCAATGGATTTTATTGGGAATTTTGGGTTTACTACTATTGACTGTATTTACCAGTGTAGGTAAAAATACAATGGGTGCAACTCGGTGGATTGCGATCGGTCCGATTCAACTCCAACCATCAGAATTGATTAAACCATTTTTAGTATTGCAAGGAGCAAAACTTTTTGGTCAATGGCATCGATATTCTCAAAAGGTCAAAATTATCTGGCTGGTGGTGTTTGCGATCGTCTTATTAGCAATTTTAAAGCAACCAAATCTTAGTACTACTTCCTTGTGTGCGATCGGGTTGTGGTCGATCGCTTTTGCCGCAGGCTTACCCATTCGACAGCTATTATTCACCGGATTAGGTGGGGTGTTTTTAGCTGGCTTGAGTATGATCATCAATCCATACCAGCTAACAAGAATGCTGTCTTTTGTCAATCCTTGGGGCGATGCCCGTGGTGATGGGTTTCAGTTGGTACAGAGCTTGATGGCGATCGGATCTGGTGGCTTTTTGGGTAATGGTTTTGGTGCATCTCAACAAAAATTAGGTTATTTGCCCATTCAGGATACAGACTTTATCTTCTCAGTATTTGCAGAGGAATTTGGCTTTGTCGGGAGTATTCTGTTACTAATATTAGTGATCAGTTATGCCACTTTGGGCTTATATATTGCCAGTCGCAGCCATCATCCTGTACATCGGCTGGTTGCGGTGGGAGCGACAATTTTTATCGTGCTCCAATCATTGTTCAATATCGGTGTGGCTACGGGTGTATTGCCAACTACGGGTCTACCATTGCCCATGTTTAGTTACGGTGGCAGTTCAATGGTAGCATCTCTAATTCAGTCGGCACTGCTGATCCGAGTCGCACGAGAGTCGGCAATTGCTCCAGTCGCTCAACTGGGGAGACAGGTGTGAAATAAGCAGAAATCAGTCATTTCTACGGTGATTAATCTAGGGATTAGCGGTATCGTTTAGTGGGTCAGCGAGTATTTTCACCATGCCCCAAATTACCAAAGCTCAACCACGACGGGCATTTTTAGCACCTAGATTTAATCGCTGGGTGTTGCGGCTAGTCGGCATTGTGCTGCCTTATTGGTTAAAATATAAGTTGTCGATTACCCAGTTCGATGTGGTTGATATCGATCAATTGGTGGAGGTGTATAAGCAGTCACAAATGGGTAGATTGCGACTAATTTTGGCTTTTAGACATCCGAGTAGTGATGATTCCTTTTGTTTAGGTCATCTGTTGACAAAAAAATTACCAACTGCTGCGAGAAAACACCGAATTTCTTTGAAATTCCCTGTATTTGCTCACTTTCTCTACGATCGAGGCGTTTCGCTGTGGGCGGGCAAGAGTGCCAATTGGTTGTATCCTAAATTGGGCGCGATCCCCATTCATCGCGGTCGATCGAGTCAGATGGGATTGGATACCGCACGCGACTTGCTAGTCAATGGTCAGATGCCCCTAGCAATGGCTCCAGAAGGCAGGATGAATGGACATAGTGAGTTTGTGAGTCAATTGGGATCGAGTGCAGCTCAAATCGGCTTCTCAGCGATGGCGAATCTGATTGCGGCGGGGAGATCTGAAGATGTCTTGATTGTACCGATCGGGATTCAATATCATTATCTAGATGAGCCGTGGTCGAAAGTGGAAGCCATAAATCATCAATTGGAGCTAGACTGTGGTTCAATTGTTGATCGGCGTGATTCAATTGTGGCAATTGACCAGCGGCAAAGCGATGGACGACCGATGCGGAAGCTGCTCTACGATAGAATCTATAATCTCAGTCAGCACTTGCTCTATCAAGCTGAGAACTTTTACGCTCAGTTCTACCATTACAAAGTCCCTGAACGTCCACCACTAGATCGATCGATCTCCCGAACTGAAATTGATCGCAGGCTGCAAAGTGTCCTCGCTTTTGCGCTAAAAATATCCGAAACCTATTTTAATCTCGAACCAAATGGGAATAATTTCGATCGCTGTCGGCAGATCGAGCAAGCTGGTTCGGACTGGATTTATCGAGAGGAATTGGTGCCACCAGGTAGTTTAGATCGAGTTAGTCGCAAATTGGCCGATCGAATTGCCACCGAAGCCGATGTGCGGATGTGGCACATGCGGCTATTGGAAAGCCTCAGATCCATCACCGATTCGTACCTCAAAGATCGACCGACAGTTGATCGATTTGCAGAAGTTACCCTATTGTTGTGGGACTTAATCGCTAGAATTAAGGCCGAAAAATCAGCTAACCGACCAATCCTCGGCAAACGCCGTGTCCAAATCACGATTTGCAATCCGATTCCCCTTTCTGATTATTGGGATCGTTATAAGATCGATCGACAAGAAGCTCGAAAAGTAGTCTTGGATCTGACTCAGGAGTTGCAGACAGTAATGGAAGGGACCATCGATCGGGAGTAGGCGACTTGGGGACTGAGAGATTGAGAGACTTGGGGACTGGGGGACTTGGCAAGCTCCTAACTAGCCACCATCTACCATCCACACTTCTCCTTGCGGAGAGGCTATTGCTGGGGCAAACGCTCCGCTACCGCCAACGGCTACGCTCTGCTGAGGCAGACGCTACGCGAACAGTGCGAGCCATTCACCATTCACCATTCACCAAAGCCAAAGCCTAAAAAGCTTAACCAAACGCCTCTGATAAATATTACAATTAAAGTTAACAAAATTTAATTAGCTTCTCATAGTTCTGGCGTTATCTATGACTGTAATTCCGCAATTGCCAGCGTCTCCGGTGACACCATTGCTCGCACGCCTGACTAATAAACTCAATCGAATCGATCCCTCGCCTGGGCTGGTAGTCATGCTTTTATCCGTCTTGATTGGCGGTACGGCAGGACTCGGAGTGGTACTGTTTCACTACCTAATCGATTTTTTCAACAGCTCCTCTCATAATTTGGTTGTCGATGAGATCAAAGGGCTACTGCATATTCAAGGAACTTGGCTGGTTGCCCTGGTACCCGTGCTTGGTGGCGCAATTATCGGAGCCATGCGCTGGTATTGGCGAGATTTTGGTCCCAATATGAATTCGATGATTGCGGCTACCCAAGCGGGTAAGAAGATTACGCCGTGGCGGGGATTGGTCAAGATGGTGGCGGCGGCGGTATCACTGGGAACTGGTGCTTCACTTGGTCCTGAGGGGCCAAGTGTGGAAATTGGCGCGAATGTGGGGATGTTCCTCGGACAAGCTTTACATGCCTCTGAGGAGCGGCAGCGGTTATTGCTCGGTGCAGGTGCAGCAGCGGGGATTGCAGCGGGGTTTAATGCGCCGATCGCTGGGGTATTTTTCGCGTTAGAGTTGGTATTGGGTACAACGTTTGCGACTTCGGCAGTGAGTGTGGTGGTGTTGGCGGCGGTGGTGGCATCGTTGATTGCTCAGATTGGTTTAGGTGCCAAACCTGCATTTGCAATTCCGGTGTATGAGGTCAAGAGTTTATTAGAGCTACCACTGTATCTAGTCTTGGGCGGGTTGGCGAGTCTAGTCGCTTTTACTTACACTCAGACTGTAGACTTTGCGCGGGCAGCATTTCAGGGACAGATCAACTCTGTGTCATGGTTGGGCAAAATTCCTGGCTACTTGACTCCAGTAATTGGCGGCGCGGTGGTGGGAATTGTGGCTTTGAAGTTTCCCCAAGTAACGGGGATTGGCTACGAAACGATCGAAGCAATGTTGCAGGATGTGCAGTTTTCAGTCTTGCTGCTAGTTTCAATTCTGATCGTCAAAACGTTGATGACAGCGGTAAGTTTAGGTAGTGGTTTAGTTGGTGGTTTATTTGCGCCGTCGATGTTTTTGGGCGCGACGACGGGGGCGATTTATGGCAAGTCCTTGGTGCTATTATTTCCGGCACTCAGTAGCCAGATTGCTGCCCCGCCAGCCTATGCAATGGTCGGAATGGCTGCGGTACTAGCGAGTAGTGCCCGAGCACCCTTAACGGCGATTCTAATGATGTTTGATCTAACGCGCGACTACCGGATCGTCCTCCCAGTGATGGCTTGTGTCGGTTTGAGCATTTGGGCGATCGAACGGATGCATCCCAAAGCCAAGTCGCCAGACAAATTAGACAAACTCGTTCTGAGTGTACAGCCAGATCGCGATCTGGATATCCTCCGCAATCTCCGGGTGCGGGATGCGATGGATACACATTACGTCCAAGTATCCGATCGCTTAGATATTCTGGCTGCTGGTTTAAAATTGACTCAAGATAATTG
>JAJAYU010000020.1 GCA_026786125.1 Chamaesiphon sp. | reverse complement strand
GAAGCTTACGTTTCAACTGAAAGTATTAATTCTGATGTGATTGTTGCCTGTATCGATGCTTTCTTCCCAGTCGTAGTTATACCAACAGTTATTGTGGTAGACAAAGCCTCTATCCATACTAGCGGTGCTATTTTTGACCGTCTTGAAGAATGGAAAGAACGTGGGCTAACTATCTTTGAATTGCCTTCTTATTCACCTGAATTGAATTTAATTAAAATTTTGTGGCGATTTATTAAATCTGAATGGATTGAAATAAGTGCCTATTCTAGCTGGCAAACTCTTGTGGTGTCTGTCGAAAAAATCCTTAGAGAATTCGGAAAGAATTATGCAATTAATTTTGTCTAGTTACTTACCAGGAGCGATTGCGTGTTCGAGGTAGATTTGCGCCGCAGGAGGGAGATCGGTCAGCGATTCAGGATTGAAAATTAGTTCGCTGGTGGGGGTCGATTCCCATAGTTCATTGAGAGAAATCTCTTTGGTTGTGGCGATCGTTTCAGTCATTAGAACTCTCCGCTGTCTTCTCCATCTCATATCATCATTCTAGAGTGGAATAATGAAGAACTTGTGAGGAGAATTATCGAGCTATTTCTGGATTAATCAGACCGACTGTTGATACAGGGTTTACCGCTACGTTTGCCCGGTTCGAGCGTGATGATATTTTGGTAATCCATGAACAGTGAAGGATAATATTACTATTTTAGCTTTCTATTCCGATATGTGCGGCAACGATCTGCCAAGCTCCACTTGGAGAAATGGCCCAAACCCGCGCAAACCGAAAATCACCGCTAGTTGGGTTGCCAAAATAACTACCAGACACCTGGATTCGGAAGCATTGCCAATCTCAGGCATTCTTTGGCGTGGATAATCTGAGTTTCAATTGTTTGATTCATAGAGGATTTAACCTTACTAAAATAGCCATTTCCAATTGAAAATTTCCGATTTATCGATCCCATATTCGCGGGCATAGTTGAGACAATCAAGTTGGATGTTTTTAAGCTGTTCCTTACTATGTGCCCCAGCAAACATCAGCTTCGGTAATCGTTCGCGTAGCGTCGCCCCTATCGGATCGATTGCATCCATTGCCAAACTATACCGATCGATCTGATTATTAATCGCTAATTCTAATGGTGTATTAATATTCCCCTTTTCTTTATACCCATCTCCCGCACAAGCCATCACAAAATCTGGTTCAACACCGGAATCGGTACTCGCCCATTCCCAAATTCCTAGACCCTTGGCACAATGTAGACTTGCTGCCGATCGATCTAGATATTGTAAGTGCTGTTGTTTATGAGCCACGATGACATTGACGTAATCGCTACTCCGCAAGCAATGATCCGCGCTCGCCAGGGAATTCGATTACACGTTTCTAACCATTTACAATGTTGATTGACCATCGAATCGATGACATGGACAAAGACTTCATAGGTCGAGAAGAAACCATGCCGACCAGTCAATAGATAGCCCTCTGACCAGCCTTCCAAGGTATGTTCGCTCAACATTTCCATCACCCGACCATCCGTCGCCAATTGACCACCATCTTGGTCTTCTGGTAGGGATTCGGCAATCCAGAATTTCTTACTAGCTTCATAAACCGCCGAGAGTTTATTGGAAGTATTTTCAGCTCAGACTGGGTTTATCGATGGTTGAATAATTAAGACCGAGCAATGAGCATGGTGTAAGACATCATTACTGGTACTACCTAAAAATATCTCAGTCAACACCGATTTCTGATTGCGACCCATGATAATCAGATCTGCACCCCAAGTTTTGGCAACCGTACAGATTGTTGGGCCAGTATCGCCAAAACTTTGGAGGATTTCAGCTTGGATGATGGGTAAGCGCTCTGGTTCGTTGGCATAGCCTACCGGAGGTAATCGATCCAGGGATTCTCATCCACCTGTTGCAGCATTCAGGCTGTACTGTAGATGAACTCGATCGGCTGCTCAATCATGAGTCTGGACTACTGGGAATTTCGGGAATCTCGAACGACATGCGACAGATTACCGCTGCAATAGCGCAAGGTGACGAACGCGCCAAACTTGCCTTCGATCTGTTTGTACATCGGTTGCGATCGAGTATCGGTGCGATGCTTGCTAGTTTGGGTGGCGTAGATGCGCTGGTATTTACGGCGGGAATTGGCGAAAATTCGGCAGCGATTCGAGCGGCGGCTTGCGAAGGTTTTGGCTTTTTAGGTTTAGCCCTCGATCTCGATCAAAATAATGCTTCACCAATCAATTTAGATATTGCCCAGCCTGATTCTAAGGTACGAGTGTTGGTAATCCATACCGAGGAAGATTGGGCAATCGCGCAAGAGTGTCATCGACTGACAACCGATCGAAATTTAAGCCGTCGCGACTGGTTGAATGACTAATACCGAACAAGGTGCATGGTGTAAGACATAGTTGCTGACACTGCTCATCCACAATTCATTTAAGCCGCTATAACCCCGCCTACCGACGACGATGAGATCTACCGATAGGGTATCCGCCACATCACAGATCGACCGAGCCGGGTCGCCCAATTGCTGATTGATTTCAGTTATTACACCAACTGCATTAGCTCTGGTGGCTAAACCATTTAAAAATTCTAGACTATGTATGCGTTCTTGCTCTTGACGCTCTAGATAAGTTTTAATGGCTACGTCCGTAATCGAGATCGCCGCACCGCCTGGATAAATCGGTGGATTGAGATAGCTAACCCCGTAATCTGGCACGATCGCTGATAATAGTACCAGTTTAGCCTGAGTAGATCGAGCCAACTCTAATGCTTTTACAAATACATCTTCACTGGCAGAAGAACGATCTACAGCTACCAAAATTTTGCTAAAAGAAGACATTTAATTACCTCGCAATTATAAATAAATTGACGTAAAACTATTTACGGCAGAATCCATTAGATCGTCAATAATTGAATCGATGATTTTATCTCGATCTGATAATTACTATAGCTCGATTCTATCTGGATAAAATCGGATTGCGATCGACTGTATTGAAAATCTATAGAGCATAGAGATCGTTTAGTTCATGCAGAATTCCAGTGACAAGCAGCCGCAATTTGATCGGGTAAAGTGAGACAGTCAAAGGGTTTTAAGATAGTTTCCACAACACCTTGACTAGAAAGCCGATCTGAATTTACCAGCGAAGCGATCGCGGAGAGAATAATTACTGGAATCATCTGGGTAGATTGACAGGCATGTAG
>JAJAYU010000019.1 GCA_026786125.1 Chamaesiphon sp. | reverse complement strand
CTCTGAAAGAGAATTGATTCTAGTGATAAATTATTGATAAGATCGATCGAGTTAGAATCAAGTTTTCCTCACTTACGAGTCAACATTATATAGCACCGAAATCAATTATCGTTGGCGGTAGGGTCACGTTTGACTGTGCAATAGCATCTCAGAATGAGAATCGATATTTTCTCTAAAAATTGGGCAGACTAATATTATAAAGTTTATGAGTTAAATCTGGTTGATGACAACTAATTTACGTAGCGGAAGACTCACCAAATGGAATGATGAAGGTGGCTTTGGTTTTATTCAACCTATCGATAAAGGTCAAACTGTTTATTTACACATCTCTGAAATCAAAGACTCGACTCGTCGCCCCCAATTAGATGACACAATTTACTATTATATGATCACCGAGGAAGATGGCAAGTTGCGTGCTGACAACGCTTTTATTTTAGGAGCAAGAAGGAAGACAACCTCATTATCTAGATCTTTAACTGACAGAGAAACATCACCCTTTCCGATTCAGATAATAGTGCTGCTTTCGATTTTACCTTTAGTTGGTTCAATTCATTTTTTTGCAGTGACACGCAATCCACTTCCGTTCATTCTCTATCCGGTAATGAGTGTCTTGACTTATGCCCTGTACGCTAATGATAAATCTCGTGCAAAACGAGGGAACTGGAGAATCCCAGAGAAGAGCTTGCATCTGTGTGAATTTGCTGGCCGATGGTTAGGAGGATTTGTAGCCCAGCGAAGACTGGATCATAAAAGCACTAAAAAGTCTTATCAGCTTGAATTTTGGATGATTGTCATTATCCATCAGATTGGTTATCTATGTTGCCTATTCTTAGTGAAATAGAGCAACTATCCAAAATTCAATCGTCACCATTTAAGCCCTAGTCACTAACTACGATTTACCAAAAAAGAATAGGTGCTGCTGAGGTAGAACACTTTCATTCTTAATCAACTTTAACCCTACATCTTTCATCTCATACTCAATTTGTTTTTGAGTAGTTTTGTGATGAGGCTTGATGAAAACTTTCGGGTCTTCGCCGCGATATTCTGTCAATACAACACGTCCGCCTGGTTTGAGTGCAGCAACAATACTTGCCATCATTTCATGGGGATAACTAAACTCATGATAGGCATCTACCATGATGGCGAGATCGATACTTGCTGTGGGTAATTCTGGACTTTGTTCTGTGCCTAATTGTGGTTGAATATTCGTAATCTTACTTTTCTGAATCCGCTGGTTCAATAGTTCGATCATTTCTGGCTGGACATCGACGGCGAGGACTTTGCCTTCAGGCACTTGTTGCGCTAGCAGTTGGGAAATATAGCCTGTACCTGCGCCAATATCCGCTACAACGTCTGTAGATTTTAATTCTAATGCGGCGATCATTTTTTGGGGTTGCTCCTCTGTAGCTCGATCGGGACGTTCTAGCCAGCCTGCACCTTGATGTCCCATCACTTGGGCGATTTCTCTACCCATCTAATACTTACCAGTACCATCGAAGCTGGGCTGTCGGTAGCTATAATATTTAGATTGGATCAGCGCAGTGCTAGTTGGTGCGGCAATTTGCCAGCAGATCAGACAGGAAATCAGAATTTTAAATAAGTTTTTAGTCAGCATCAATATTATTAAAAATTATCAGAAATAGGTTAGACGATCGAACATCATTATAACGGCTGAAGGACTGCTGTATAATGAAATAGTAGCTTCAACGCGATCGATCATGGAACAGCGATTAACCACACAGCAGCTCGAACTAATCGTCGGTGAAGTCGGACGACTGGCAAATCGTCAAGCAGAAGAACTCGATCGATCTGAAATCGAAAAGATTTTGGTAGAGCTAAATCTGCCGCCGGAACTATTGGATGAAGCGATGATTCAAGTTCAGCGAAAAGAGGCTTTAGTCAAGCAAAAGCAGCGAACTATCGGCATGGTGATCGCAAGTGTCATCGCTCTAGTTATGATCATAGCTGGTGCTAGTTTATTCTCCCAATCTAAAAATAGTTCTCTGGCAAAAATAACCGCCAGTGCAGATCGCATTACCTTAGTCCAAAGTAATGAAGATATCCAGATTGTCAAGCAAGGATCTGAGCTTGCCTATCGAGTCACGCTCAATGATGCGCCAGTTGGTGAAAAATTGAATCTTACTTGTAATTGGATGGATCCTACGAGTAGAGTTATCCATACTAATCGGTTTGAAACTAAAAATATTACTACTTCAGTCTGGAATACTCAATGTCGCTACAAAGTACCAACTAGTGCCCCGACTGGTAACTGGAAAGTCCAAATCTTTGTCGGAGATCGATCGCTTGAGCAAGCACCATTTGTAGTCAAATAATGGGGCAAGAGTTATTTAGTGAGATTGTAATTGTAGCTGGGCAATTAGTCGGTTACTGGGGGCAAGCAGATCGCTCTAAGTTTCTGGCAAATTTACTTGTTGCGCCAATTCAATCTTTAACTAATAAGCCCCTGGGAATTTCAGCATCTGGATTAGCAAATGACTGTTGGGTGAGATTAAAAGATACTGACTTAATCTTAGGGCGAGAACCGTTTGGGAAGACACCTTTATACTGGTTAGAGCGAGAATCAACGATCTGGTTTGGCTCACATTTGCGGCTATTATTGCCGCTGATCCCTCAACCAGAAATCGATCGATCTGGACTCTATGGCTATAGTTGCTTTTCAACTGTACCGACACCATTAAGCCCCGTTGCAGACATTCAATCGATCCCAGCGGGAACCGAATTAAGTTGGGCGCGGGGACAGATTGCGCCAGTGACAGTTAAGAAATTTCAATGGCAACAGGCAGCCGCCCAAATCACTGATGAGACAGTCGCTGTTACTCAGCTTCAAGCGTTGTTGCAGTCTGCGGTACAGCGTCAAATTCAGGATCTAGCTGATCGACCTGTCGGGGTGTTACTATCGGGTGGATTGGATTCTTCGATCGCTGCGGCACTTCTAGTTCAGAATGGAGTGAAAGTCCGGGCTTATACCCTCGACTTTGGTGAAGCTGGCAGTTCAGAACTGCCCTACGCCGAACAAGTGGCTAGTCACCTCCAGATTCCCCTGGTAAAGGTACCTGTAAATCCCCAACTGGTGCGGCAGTATCTCTCATCGACTAGCCGCGCTCTCGACTCACCTTATGGGGATGGGGTGACAGTGCCACTATATTTACTCAATCAAGCCGCCAGCCAGGATGTATCAGTGATTTTTAATGGGGAGGGTGGCGATCAATTATTTGGTGGCTGGACGAATAAGCCGCTAATTGCTGCGAGTATTTATGGGGGAAGTCCAGACTTAACTGAACCTTATCTCCAAACTTTTCATCGGCTGTATGGTTATGAAGATCGCTCTTTTCAGCCGCAATTAATCCCACAGTTACAGTTATTAAATCCCGCTGATTGGATCGGTGATGGGTTAGATTCAACTTATACATCAGAATTACTCCACCGCTTACGCCGAGCCTCGCTGATGCTCAAAGGTGCTCAAAATATTCATCCTCGCGCTACTACTTTGGCAAGTTGGCATGGATTGAAAGTTCGATCGATCTTCTGTGATTTACCATTAGCAACATGGACATTTGGTGTGTCTGGTACGCTGCATCTTCAAGGTGCTTGCGAAAAGTATATTCTCAAACGGGCAGTAGCAAATATGCTTCCATCTGAAATCGTCTGGCGCACTAAGCGCGGCATGGGTGTACCACTGACTGCTTGGTTATTTCAGGAATTATGGTCGGATTTAGGGAGCTGGCTAAATCCTCAAGTGTTGGAACAGGCTGGGTGTTGGCAATCAGATCTTGCCAGTAGATTAGTATGTGGGAAGTTTGGCGGATCGATCCAAGGGCGACGAATTGGGGAGATTTTGTGGTTAATTGTGATGTGGGAGCAGTGGCGAATTCAGGTATTAGACGTGCAGCCAACTGGCTGGAGTTGGGATCATCCATTCTGGATGCCACCGCCATTTTGGAGATTTATGCAGAGGATAAATTTATCTGACTCATGAGTTATAATTCAATCAGTTCGCTCAGATCGATAATCTCTATGACTTATCTCACGATCGCTCTACCAGAAGCAGTGAAAGCTTACGTTGATGGACAGATTTCTAGCGGTAAATATAGCAATGCGGACGAATTTCTGACAGTCTTAATCGAACGAGAGCGAGAGCAAGAGCATCAAGCCAAGCAGAAAGTTAATGCGATGCTGCAATCTACGCTTGAAAAAAATCGGACAGTCGAAGCTACTGACGAATGGTGGGAACAGCAACATCAATACTTGAAAAAGATTTATAGATGGAGCAGCCACTGAGAAAAAACACCGGAAATAATTTACCATTTTCGCTAACTACGGCTGAAGAGCTACTAGCTATTTATGGTTCACCACTATACGTATATCAACTCGATCGATTATCAGCCACAATTAAACATATTACTAATTCGATCGCTTATCCGGGTACACAGTTGCATTTTGCCAGCGTAACGAATGGTAATGTTGCCCTCCTCCAGATTTTTAAAAACCACGGCTGGGGGATTCATGGGAATACACCTGGGGATATATATCTAGCTCTAGCGGCTGGCTTTACACCCGATCGCATCGTGTATAGTGGCAGTAATCTCGATCGCGATGAGATGCGCCAACTCTTGAAGTGGAACATTCAAGCGATTAATCTCGATAGTCTCAGTCAGCTTCAGTTATTGGTAGATATCTATAGCGAAGAATATGCCAAACCTCGACTGGGATTGCGCTTGAACTTCCCCTCACTCACCGGAGCTAGTCGGATTGGCGTGGATCCCGATCAATTTGCCACAGCCACTGATATCGCCCGTCAAGCTGGCTTAACGATCACGGGTATTCATTTCTATCGCGGTACGGGCACAAATGCGACACAGGCGTTTATAGATGCGATCGAGCCAATTTTGGCTATTGCCAGTCAGTTACCAGATTGGGGTGATTTAGATTTCGGTGGTGGGTTTGGGTATCCTTATCACCATGACAAAGCCGCTTTTGACTGGGCAGAGTTTGGGGAGATATTAAGTACAAGATTAGCAAAACTAGATCGCCAAATTCAACTAACGATCGAACCTGGAAGAGCAGCAATCGCCGGATCTGCCGTACTATTGGCGCGGGTAGTTTCAACTAAATGGCAGGATCAAAAACAACTGCTCGGTATCGATACCACTGTCGCAAATCTTTCGGTACCTGCTGTACATGGTGGCTATCGCGACATCGTTAGTTGGCAAACTAGTGATCAGTTATTTACTACCGATGTCTGTGGCAATACCACTTATTCCCGCGATTATTTAGGACGCAATTGCCAACTACCGCGCCTTGAAATCGATGATATCATCGCCATTCTGGATGTCGGTGCTTATGGCTATGCAATGTCTTCGCATTTTCTCCATCGTCCTCGCCCAGCAGAAGTATTATTAGATCATCATGGTAGTCATCGACTAATTAGGCAACGTGAAGATTATAGTATTTTATTAAATCATCAAATTTTTGAGGAGCATTAATCGTGAAATGTATTAGCTGCGGCACTGATAATAACCTCAAAGATCGGACGGCAAATATGGGTAGGTGCAAAAGTTGTAATCATCCATTTGCCTTTGAACCAACGGCGATGCCGGCAGCTACTAAATTAACCGATCCTTTCTTTGCTAAATTGATCGCCGATCTGTCAGCTAATCAGACTTTATTTTTCACACCCAGACAGCTCTATTATTTATTAGAACAAAGATTGCGATCTAAGGCAAGTAGAAATAATATAGTCAGCAATCCAGTTGCTGGAATTGGTTGCAATTTATTCGCCATTGTTTTGCTAGGTATCATAATTCAGAATATATTTCGGATCTCCTTAAATCTGCTCATTCCGATTGTATTAGGCTTAGTTTTGACTTTTAATATTTGGATAAATACCGAAAATGCGGTTTCCGCTCTAGTTAATCGGCGCACTCGTCAACAGAGTATTAAAATTCTCAAAATTATGGCAGGGGTAATCCTCTTGGTGGGATTACCAGCAAGTATTATTGCCAAAACACCGCTCGGCACGATCACCTCGATCGGTTTAGGCATTAGTTCGATCTGGTTGAGTTGGGATTGTCAGCGAAAACAGAGCAATATCTTTGACCAGTTTTTAGTCGATCGAACTCAGTTTGATACTTGGCTCAATCAATGGAATCGGATTAATAATTCACCTGCCAAAATTTTACCACCACCGCAGACTAATAGTATACCTGCGGCACCAAATCCAGAAGTAACTGCTTATAGTTTCGATCGCGTAGTAGTTTGCGATCGTCCTGAAATTGCCCAACTATTAATTAGTAATAATTTCCACTTTGAAAATAATTGTGCAATTCTAACGATCGATGGTTATCCTCAGCATATTTTCACTACCACAATGGAAATGCTCCGGCGTAATCCTGATTTAAAAGTATATGCTCTCCATGACTGTTCGCCCGCAGGTACCGAACTTGTCCACCGCTTACGCACCGAGGAAAGTTGGTTTCCAGATCCAACAGTTCCGATCGTCGATGTCGGCATTCTTCCCCGCCAGATTATGAATAATCTTGATGTGATGACTCCCCAATCGGCTGGATCTATTCAAGCAGCACAAGGACTTACGCCCGATCTTCGGGCTAGCCTGAATTTTGATGAACTAGGATGGTTAGAGACTGGTTATTATCTGGAATTAGAATCTTTTTCATCCCAGAAAATAATCCAGATTTTACAACGAGCAATTAATGAAAGCAGAGAATTAGCTGTAATCGAAGATGGTGATGGGTTAATGAACTATAGTAGTATTGGTTTTTATACTGTTGATAGTTTTGGGTAGATTAAATAATTTTTAGTTCTTGTTAGAGTTCCCTTGCAGCCAAAGTTCTAAACTAACTAGCAACCATAATTTGACCCCATATCGACCCCAAATATCACCTCGGAAACTCAACCATTCCTTAATTAGATCCTGATTAATATAGGGCGAAATTAGTGCCCGACGACTGAGTAAGAGCGATGCTGCTTCACGGTGCCAGTATTTGCGAAAACCGAGTTGAACTGGTACCATCATGCCGCTTTTAGGTCGATCGATGATTGTCGCTGGTAATAAGTCGGCTACTGCTTGTTTGAGCACAGCTTTTTCCTGTACTCCTGACAATTTATATGCTGGTGGAATTGTCATACTTAGCTCAACAATCCGACGATCGAATAGTGGTGAAAGTCCTTGTAATTTAGCTACTTGAGTCAGATTATTTACCTTAGTTAAAATCTGATCTGCGCCTTTGAACTTAATATTTAGAGCCATCAAGCGATTGAGATAGCTCATCTCCGAATTCAAATCTGCCTCAAATATCGACGGCGGCTGAACTTGCTCTAAAATATCTGGCTTGAGTAATTGGGGTAGATCTCCAAAACACTTTTGAAAGGAGTTTAAATATGCTGGTAATGGATCGTAATTATTGCCTGAATTATATAAACTATCGATTAACATCGGCTGATTTTTCGGCCCGCCAAAACAGGGATCGCCACCCTCACCATTGAGCGTCACAGCTACATCATTACTGGCTAATTTGCCGATTAATAAATTTGGAACTGTCAATGGATCGCCAATTGGATCGTCTAAATCTGCCATTGTCTGCGGCAATTGTGCCCACATATCTTTGAAGCTAATTTCTAAAACATGATGGTGCGTCTGACAATGGGCTGCTACCAACTGGGAAAACTCCAATTCATTCGCAGATTCAGAGCCAAAATGAATCGAATAAGTATGCACTGGTGCATCATGCAATTGGGCAGCGAGGGCAGTAATACAACTAGAATCTAATCCCCCAGATAAAAATACCCCAACTGGTGCCTGAGCTGGTAAATATTCCCCCACAACTTGCGCTAATTGCGATCGCAATTTATCGCCATGCCATACTAGTGACTCCTGCTCGATCACCTGCTGCTCTAACTGCCAATAATGATCAATCTGCCCTTGAGGTAATTTTAGGATGGTACCTGGGCGAATTTCCCGCACATCCTGCCACATTGTCCGATCACCTGGGACAAAAGCACAGGTTAAATAATCTCTGAGGGCGATCGGATCGAGCTGATTCGATCGATATGGGTTTAGACTACTTAACTGGGAAGCAATCCAACATGTTTCGCCCGTGGTGTAGTAAATCGTCCTCGCGCCCACGGGATCGCGAATCAATAGGAGTTGTCGCAATTCTAGATCGCAAATTGCCAGCCCAAACATCCCTTGGAGTAATTTCGGCGTTTCGATTTCCCAACGTTCCCACAGCCTGGCTACCAGATCGAGATCGGTAATTTCTGGGGTGAGGGTGAGATCCAGTTTTGCTGCAAGCTCCTGGCGATTGCTCAACCACAGATCGCCTAGCACCAAAAATCTACCACTAGGGCTGCGGGTATAACCATTACCAGTGCTGACGATCTCCAACTGTTCGTTACACCATCGGGATTTCCCGACGAAACCCTTGCCCCAAGCAACTAACCAGCGACTAGTAACGGAAGGAGTTCGGGCTGGTTGATTACGTCTAAATATCACCAAAACCCCCAGCAATAACTGAATCAAAGTTTGTGAATACCATTGAATGTTAAAGTGTTTGCTTAAAATGTAGTGAGATCAGCATCTTAGACCATTTTTGACTATCTACCCTTCGATCGAAGCTCTATCCCCGAATTATGACTAAACCCACGCCCATCGATCGCATGACATTTGCGACTAAACTAGCCTATGGAGCGGGAGATGCAGGTGCAGCAATTACGTCAATTATGCTGCTCTCCTATTTATCGCCCTTTCTGACTGATGTCGCCCATCTATCCCCAGGATTGGCTGGGCAAAGTCAACTAGTTGGTAAGGTGTGGGATGCGGTAAATGACCCGATGGTAGGGGTTTTAAGCGATCGAGGTCAGGTATTTAGTGACAAAATTCGGCAGCGGTGGGGGCGACGGTATCCGTGGATGTTGTGGGGCGCGATTCCCTTTGGGATTTTCTTCGCGCTCCAGTGGATTGTCCCTTTTCCTGAAACCAATCAATGGGGCTTATTTGGTTTTTATACGTTAATTTCGATTGTATTTAATACTTTTTTCACGGTTGTAAATTTACCATATACTGCCCTCACCGCCGAACTAACGCAGGATTATCACGAACGCACCAGTTTAAGTAGTTTTCGCTTTACATTTTCAATCGGTGGCAGTATCATCGCCCTATTACTGGCACGGACTGTATTTCAAAATATTCAGACACCAGCGACTCAATATCTCACTATTGGGATCATTTGTGGGGTGATGTCGGTATTACCGATATTCTGGTGCGTGTTTGGTACATATGCTCGATCGCAAGCAGTATTAGCCCAGCATCCAGAGGAAGCCGAACCCGTCACCGGATCTCTAATCTCAGAATTGCAGATCGTATTTAGCAATCGACCATTTTTATTTGTAGTGGGAATTTATCTCTGTTCGTGGTTTAGTCTCCAACTGACTGCGGCGATTATTCCGTATTTTGTGGTGAGTTATATGCGCTTACCACAGCAAGACTCACCCCTAGTGATTTTAGCCGTCCAAGGTACAGCCTTGGGGATGTTGTCGGTATGGAACTGGATCTCACAAAAAGTAGGCAATAAAGTGGCGTATTTGATGGGGACTAGCTGCTGGATCGTCGGTCAGGGGGGGCTATTTCTGCTTCAGCCGGGTCAAACTACGCTGATGTATGTATTTGCTGTTCTGGCTGGTGTGGGCGTGTCTACGGCTTACCTGATTCCCTGGTCGATGTTACCAGATGTGATTGAGTTTGACGAGTTGCGGACGGGACAACGCCGTGAGGGAATTTTCTATAGCTTGATGGTATTCCTGCAAAAAATCTGTTTGGGTTTTGCCGTGGCTGGAGTGCTCCAAAGTCTGGAGTGGAGTGGCTACCTCCGTCCGACTGCGGCGATTGCTGCACCAATCCAACCCGAGGCTGTCTTAACTGCAATTCGGTTAGCCATCGGCCCAGTACCGACAATCTCACTGATCTGTGGTCTAATTCTCGCTTATTTTTATCCAATTACCCGCGAGATGCACCAACAAATTGTCTTACAACTTCAGGAACGTCGCGAACAAATGGAGGAGGGGGGTAATCGCTAACTTGTAGTAGCCAGATTATTTACTATACGATGAGCTTACCAGCCCCAACTACCAGGGCTGCCTTTAAATGGGCCGACGATATCGGTGGTAATCCAGCCACCGTAGAATTCACCTGGTTGGGGCGTGACTAATTCCCCTGCGACATAACAGGCATCCATTGGTTGAGCATAGAAGGCTAGATAGTCGGCAATCGGTTGAAATTTGGCGGTTGGGGTGGGATAAGCCCAAGCGACATTTTCGAGGCGTTTATCGCCCACAGAGAGGTGATAGTAGAGGGCATTTCCTTTCCATTCACAGAAGGAACCGCGTGTAGTGGCTTGGAGATATTGCATCTGAATATCTGCGGGTGGCAAATAATACACAGGTGGATGACTGGTTTCCAGCACGCGGTAGCCAGCGGTGGTATCAGCGATCGATTCACCATTAAAAATAATCTGAATTCGCTTATCAACTTTTTCTAAACGCGGGGGTCGAGGGTAGTCCCAGACTGATTCTTGACCTGGTTGTGGCGGGATAGGTTGTGGCATATACTTCGGCTACGCTCAGTAAGCGTTGGAGTGTGGGAGATGGACTAGAGTTAATCTTGGTTAGTCGAGTTTGGAGAGTAAAGAGCGGAATAATGAATCGTCGGGATTGACTCTGATGCAGCGGCACCAATGCACTAAGTCGAGGTTGAATTTACGGGCGAGTTGCTGAAGTAGATCGATCGAGTTTTCGTTAGGCGAGATATTACAATCTTGCCCGATCGCAATTACTTGAATTTTACCTTTGGGGGCGATACCGTACACGGAGAAATCATCATTTAAGGTAAATGAATAACCATCCTTAATTGGTGACTGTGAGCCATCATAGGTGATCCCTGCGGATTTGGCAGGGACTTGCAACATACTGGCTAGATAGGTGAGCGCAATATTATTAGAGATGGGTATCTCTGGTTTCGATCGCATGTGCAGTTCTCGCCAACCGCTGCCATCCTTGGCGTGATCATGAATGCGCTGAATTTTGAAGATCTCTTTATCAACTTTGTCAGCAAATGTATTTGAAATAAATTCAAATTGCCGCCAATCATCTTCAGCGAGGATTAATTCGGTTCCGGTTAGAGATCGATCGTTTACTTCTGGAAACTTCTTGCAAATCGATGGCAAATTATAGAGAATATCGCTATCACTAATCTCTTCTACTCGCTGAATCCACAGGATGAGCTGCTTGGATTTGGTATATTGAGCACGAGTTTTTGGGCGCGAGTTGAGGACGTTCCAATCTACGCCACTGAGGTTGATGGTTGTGTCTTGTTCAAATATGTCTGGCAGATTATTAGCTGCTATTTGGGTGACACCGAGGGATTCATCAGTAAGCTCGTCAATGAATGTGACTTCGATATTTAAGCTGAATGATGTCATAATTTGGCAGATATATCGAGAATAATAATTCTGTTTTACTCTAATCTTATCAGTACCTGTGTGGTGTTGGGGAAACGTACTCAAATTAGCGCGAAATAATTAATATTTCGAGATCGAGTTTAAATCTGCATAACTAATCCGCACCATCGGAGTAAGTGAGGCTAATACTTGTTGACCATAACTACGTCGATCAATCCGATTATCAAAGATGGCAACTATGCCTTGAGATGATCTCATGGGTGCGATCGCACGGTGTAATATTCTCAAGCCAGTTGGTAATAGATATAGTCGAAACCAATCTTGTCTTTGTTGTTTATAAAAAGCTACCTTTGCGGCAACTAATGGATCTTCTAATGAAGGAATCGGTAAGGTCGCAATAATCATCAAGGCTGGCATTGGAAGATGATCTTGATGTTGTTGCCAAAATTCCCAGCCAGAGACAAGGATATTTGACTCGTTAAGGCTGGTTTGTTCGACTTGGACTCTAGTCCCCCATTCAGCCGCGAGAATGGCTGCTAGTTGAGCTTGGAGCGGGGTATCTTGGATTAGAATAACGACGAACTTGGGGTGATTATTAGTTAAATATAATAAATGTTTGATCTCATCAACTAGCACTGGTTGAAACTTACTCGTATTCGGCATCGGCATCCAGGGCGGCAAGTAGAGCTTGAATGAGTCTTTTTGCTTGTCGAGTGGAAACTTAATTGAGGTGACATCGCTCAATCCTAGTTCTTGGCGATACCCGATCGCTTTGGCAGTAAGATCTACGGAACTGGTAATCAAAATTGATGGTTGGCGTTGCCAGATGGGGGCAAGGGAAGCAACTAAATCTGTTGGGGTAATGGCTAGGGTGAAAGTGCCATGAGTTCGATCAATCTGTGCCCAGACTAGTCGATCTAGTTG
>JAJAYU010000018.1 GCA_026786125.1 Chamaesiphon sp. | reverse complement strand
GGACATATTACAATCGATTGTCGATTGCCTTGGCGGTTGGGGCGGGTTTTGTTCTGAAGTTATCGGTAAATTTCGGGCATCTCTAGCATAAACCCGCCCCTACAATCGATGTCCTAACCGCCTTGGCGACTGCTATAAATTAGCCGAAGCTAAGAGTAAACTTGCCAAAGCTAAACTCAGTCCCGAATTAGCCCAAGCCAGAATCGAAGTTCAAAAGGCTGAAGTCGATCTACCCTTGCGTCAACAGCAAGAATCAGCGGGGAAATTAGCCGAAGCTCAAGCCAATCTGACGAAAGCCATGACTCAGAAAGAAGTAGTTGCGGCGAGATCCCAAATGCACCGCGCCCAGGCTGCGCTGACTGCCGCCCAGAGTAAATTAGCTCTGAGTAGTACCAGTTACCAAACTCGGCTGTAACAATTGGGTACCAGTGCGAATACGTTGGGACAAGTAGTAGTAACGGCACCGATCGATGGTGTAGTAGCAGATTGGAATACTACATCCGGTCAGTCGGTGCAGGATGCTGGCGCGAAACTGATGACGATTGTGAATGGTACTCAGGTGTTAGTCACTGCCAATATTTACGAGAAAGATCTGGCTCAAGTCAAACTCGGGCAATCGGTTAATGTTCGAGTTATCGGTTTGAAAGATAAGACATTTACGGGGACTATCAATCGGATTGGTGCGGTCGTCGGTGAAGGGCGAGTCGTACCAGTTCAAGCCCAACTCAATAATGTCAGCGGAGAGCTAAAACCAGGGATGTCAGCAGAGTTAGCGGTGATGACAGGGCAAAGTGGTCGCGCGGTGATTGCCGTACCCCGCACGGCGATTGTCGATGTCAATGGGCAAAAATTAGTCTATGTCCAGACAGGTGAAGATGGCTTCAAAAGTAAGATTGTCGAACTCGGTGAAATATCAGGCGATCGGGTGGAAGTCACTCACGGGCTAGTCGCAGGCGATCGCATTGTCACCCAGCGGACGACTCAATTGTACGCCCAGTCGCTACGCGGTGGGGCAGCAGCGGACGAGCATGGTGATGAAAAGGCAGGTGAGCATGGGGATGAGAACAAAGCTACGCCACAGAAACCAGCTAATGCAGAAACTTTAGCGACTATTCCCCCTTGGGGTTGGGGTGCTGGGATGGGATTGCTCATGGGTGGTACCGCTTGGACATTGTATCGCCGTCGCCAGCAAAATGCGATCGCGATCGATGAAATGGATGAAGAGGAATTGGTTATGAATCATCATGTCCTCCCCAGTGCCGCTGATGAAACCGGATTAGATCGCGATCGTGGGATCGAAGCAATGGCAGATCGTCAACGCAACTAATTATTACCATTTACGCTAATTCTCATGCTCAACTCGTTTGTTAAATGGTCGATTAGTCAACGGTGGCTGGTGGTCGGAATTTCGCTGATGATTTCATTGTGGGGCTGGATGGTAGTATCCCAGATGTCCCTGGATGTTTTTCCCAATTTTGCCCCGCCCCAAGTTGAAATTCAAGCTGAAGCACCTGGACTCGCACCGGAAGAAGTAGAAGCTCTGGTTACTCGACCGATCAAAAGTGCGGTCAATGGTACGCCAGGATTGACGGAACTCCGCTCTTCATCAGCGGTCGGGATTTCTGCCATTCGAGCGGTATTTGCCAGCAATACCGATATTTACCGTGCCCGTCAACTCGTCACCGAGCGGCTGCAACAGGTGCGAGGTCAGTTACCGCAAGGTGTGAAGTCACCAGAGATCTTGCCCATGACATCTCCGGTGAGTACGATGATGCGTTATGCCTTCACCAGTGATAAGACATCAATGATGGATGTGTGGCGGCTGGTTAATTGGCAAGTCAAGAATCGAGTCCTGGCAATTCCAGGGGTTAGTGGTGTATTTATCTTCGGTGGCGACGAGCGACAGTTCCAAGTCCTAGTCGATCCCGCTCGGCTCAAGGCTCTGAATGTCTCGCTTAATGAGGTAACAAAAGCTGCCGCTGCGGCTAATACTAATGCGCCTGGGGGCTACCTGATTAGCCCCGATAATGAATTAGTGGTGCGGGGTGTGGGGCGGATTGAATCAATCCAGCAACTCCAACGCTCTGTTGTTAAAACTACCAATGGCGTACCTATTCTGCTCGAACAGGTAGCAGATGTCAAAATCGGTGCCGCACTCAAACGGGGTGATGGTAGTTTTGCTGGCAAAAAGGCGGTGATTCTGAATATCAATAAACAGCCTGCCGCTGATACGCTCAAGGTGACAAAAGCGATCGAAGCTGCCCTCAAAGAAATTAAATTACCGCCCGATGTCAAGGCTACCGTGACATTTCGGCAAGAAGACTTTATCGAAACTTCGATCGAAAACGTCACTGGCGCATTGAAAGAAGGAACGGTCATTGTTGCGGCGATTCTCGTCCTATTTCTGATGAACTGGCGAACAGTGGTTATCAGCCTCAGTGCCCTTCCCGTATCGATTCTAGTCGGGATGATCGTCCTCAACTGGACGGGAGAAGGGATCAATACGATGACACTCGGTGGATTAGTCGTCGCGATTGGCTCGGTTGTGGATGATGCGATCGTCGATATGGAAAATGTCTACCGCCGACTGCGCGAAAATCAATTATCTGACAATCCCATTTCACCATTGGAAGTAGTTTTCAATGGTTCTGTCGAAGTTAGGCTGAGTGTCCTATTTGCCACGATCGTTATCGCCGTCGTCTTTGCCCCAATTTTCGCGCTATCTGGGGTCGAGGGGAAGATTTTTATGCCAATGGCGATCGCTTATTTACTCTCGGTATTTGCTTCTACATTAGTCGCGCTGACGCTGACACCCGCACTCTGTGCGATTTTACTCGCCGGACGCAAATTACCGAGTAATGAGACTTGGGTAGAGAAACAAGCTCACCGGATTTATAAACCCTTACTCAATTGGTCGATCGATTTACCTCAACCGATTATCCTCGCCACGATTGCCGCATTTGTCGCCACCTTGGTCATTTTACCGAGTTTGGGACAGGTATTTTTACCAGAATTTGAGGATCGGGCGTTGGTAGTGACAGCTAGCCTCGATCCTGGACAATCCCTCGCAGCTACCAATCAAGTCGGACTAGCGATCGAGTCTACACTCAAAGGTAATCCTAACTTCGAGACAATTCAATTTCGATCGGGTCGCGCTCAGGGCGATGCTGAAATTGGCGGGGTGAATTTTGGCGAATTCGACGTTCAAATTAGCTCCGCTGGGATGAAACAACGCGATGCCACAATCGATAAACTCCGCGACGAATTAGCCCGTATCCCTGGCGTATCAGCAAAAATTGGTGGATTCATTTCCGAGCGCATGGATGAAGTTCTGTCGGGTGTCCGCAGTGCGATCGCCGTGAAGATTTTCGGGCCAGAATTAGATGAACTGCGGACTTTAGGACAGCAGGTAGAAAAGGTCATGAAAGGCATCCCTGGTTTAGCCGATCTTCAACTCGAACCCCAAGTACCAATTAAACAGGTACAGATTAAATTCGACAGGGAGGCTACCGCCCGATATGGACTCACCATTGGCGATTTAGCCGAAACCGTCGAAACAGCGATGAATGGGAAAACCGTCTCCCAGGTACTCGAACAGCAACAAACCTTCGATCTGGTCGTCTGGTTGCCCGAACAGTCCCGCAATGACCTAGAATCCATGCGGAATCTAATTATCGATACACCCGTCAATCAAAAAATCCCTCGCGCCCAAGTCGCGACGATCGATTATGGCACTGGCCCCAATACCATCAACCGCGAGAATGTCTCCCGCTATATCGTCGTTTCTAGTAATGTTTCCGGTCGAGATTTAGGCTCGGCAATTAGAGATATTCGCCAGCAAATCCAAGCCAAAGTTACCCTCCCTGCGGGCTATTTTATCCAATATGGCGGACAATTTGAAGCCCAAGAAGGTGCGACGAAAACTTTACTATTTACGGGAGCTTTAGCTTTAGTAGCGATCGCCGTATTACTCTATTTTGCCGTCAAATCGATTCCCGCCACCCTGATGATTTTAATCAATCTCCCCCTCGCCCTGATCGGCGGAATTATTTCTGTGGCAATTACCACTAAAATTATTTCCGTCGCTTCGATGGTCGGATTTATTACCCTCTTCGGTGTCGCCGCGCGAAATGGGCTATTGCTAGTAGATAACTACAACACCAAATTGGCTGAAGGTTTACCACTCAGACAAGTCCTAGTTGAAGGTTCGATGGAGCGATTGGTCGCCATTTTGATGACTGCTTTTGCTTCAGCTTTAGGCATGGTACCACTGGTACTCGGTGATGGTGCGGGGAAAGAAATCCTTAAACCTTTAGCCGTTGTGGTTTTAGGTGGATTATTTACTTCTACCGCTCTAACATTATTAGTATTACCTGCTTTATATTCTTTCTTTGGTAAATGGTTAGTGCCCAAAAAATTGTCGATTCCCGATCTCGATCGACCTGTGAAAATGACAACATCAGTATGAAAATTCTCCTAGTAGAAGATGAATTAGATTTAGGCACCACAATCGAGCGGATTCTCAATCATGAAAATCATAGCGTCGATTGGTTTACGGACGGACGGGAAGCTTGGGAATATCTACTTTCTCCCGAGGTTGAATGCGATCTAGCCGTACTCGATTGGATGGTACCAGGATTATCTGGTGTAGAACTATGCCACAAAATTCGGCAGCAGGGGCGATCGATCCCCATTTTGATGCTGACAGCCAAAAGTGAGATTATCGCTCGCGTTCAGGGCTTAGATGCAGGTGCAGATGACTATTTAGTCAAACCATTTAGCAAACTAGAGCTATTTGCTAGAATCCGCGCTCTGCAACGTCGGGGTCGGCAAATCACCGTAGTGGAGGACATCCCCACTAGTGGGATTAGTTTAGATCCCGATCGACGAGTCTTGAATTATTGGGATGTGCATCGGCAGTTACAAAGCATTCCATTGACAAAGAAAGAGTTCCAAATTTTGGAATATCTCATCAAAAATGCCAATAAAATTGTCACTACCGATCGCATTCGCAGTTATATCTGGGATTTGAGTGCCGATACCTTTAGCAATGTCGTCGCATCGCATATCCGCCAGATTCGGAAGAAATTAGCAGAAACTAATTATGCAGATATTATCGAAACAATTCCCAATACTGGCTATCGATTAAATCTGATCGATCGAGATGAAACTATTTAATGATACTAAGAAGCAGTTAGCAATTTCCTATGCTAGTGTCATGGGAGTAGTCTTGTCATTCTCAGGTATAGGAGTCTATGAATTTACTGCTTATAATCAACAAATAGCGATCGATCGTGAGATCGAATCATTAGCAGGAACGATCGATGATAGCCTGGAACCAAAGTTAGTCAAACCAGATCGGATTAGTCCTTTGGTACGAGAAGTTATTCCTGGACTTTGTTTAGTTGATTTACCATGCAATGATGCTCCCTCGAGAGATCATCAAGTAGGTGTCTTAGGTCGTGGACAATATTATCTATTACTCCTAAATCCTCAAGGCAAAGTCAAAGCGACTTTGGGAAAAGTTCCTAATACTATAGCTCGGTCTAGATTTGTCTCGACTTGGAGCGATCTTACTGACTCACAAGGTCGGTATTATCGACAGTTTTCAACCCAAATATATGTTACCAAGCATATCGTTTGGGGCGAGTTGCGAATCGGTCGAAATGTAGACGATTTGGCTAATTCACTTAAATCGCTTCAGTATATCCTCTCATTTGGTTTACCGATCGCTTTAGCGACCATCGGTATCGCTAGTTGGTACTTAGCCGGACGTGCCATGCGTCCCATCCACAAATCCTATCAGCAGATTCAATAATTTACAGCCAATGTTGCTCATGAGTTACGAACTCCCCTAACTACTACTGAATTAACCATTGAAGACTATCTCAGCGAATATCAAAAAATCGATCCTAAAGTAGTCGGAATTTTGACCGATCTCCAACACCAGAATATCCGCTTAATTAGGATCGTATCAGATTTATTATTACTCGCTCAAGTCGATCGATCGAGTGTTAGATCGAATCCTGATACTTGTCAGCTAAATGAAATAATTGAAGATCTAGTTGAAGAATTAGGTTCTCTTGCCGCCCAGCGTCAAATTACGATTTCGATCGAACAGCCTTTAGATCCAGTTACAGTTAGGGGTGAAGTAGATCGCGTGACTCGATTGGTTAATAATCTGCTCGAAAATGCGATTAAATATACTCCTATCGGCGGTAAAGTTTCAGTTGGGATCGAACGAACTAAAACTTATATTAGGCTAAAGGTAATTGATACGGGGATTGGAATTCCGTTAGCCGAACAGCCTAAGATCTTCGACAGGTTTTATCGAGTCAATAGCGACAGAGCTAGACAAACTGGCGGTACGGGTTTAGGGTTAGCGATTGTTATACTCTAAACGGTTAAGATATGGACTTTTGCAAAAGATTGAAAATTAAGGGTTAATAAGCTG
>JAJAYU010000017.1 GCA_026786125.1 Chamaesiphon sp. | reverse complement strand
GATTTAGGCGTTAATAATCCTAGTTGTAGGCTGGGTAATGTCTCGATTTCGGCTTATTTAATGAAAGTAAGGGGTTCTAATAACCTAGCTATCAATTATTTTCCTACGGAAAGGCTACGCCAACAATTGTCAATTATCAACTAATAAAATGCTTGATTCTTCGCTAGTTGCAGTAGATTCACTGAATAGTTATCTAACAGAAAATTCGATAATAGATATCAAGATTATCGATTGTCGATTCGTACTGGGCGACCCTGATGCGGGTAGAAAGCAATATCAAACCGCGCACATTCCTGGGGCTGAATATTTAGACCTAAATCAAGACTTATCGAGTCCAGCCCAGACACATGGCGGTAGACATCCATTGCCAGACGATCGAGTCCTGGGTGCCAAATTAGCCGCAATGGGGATTAATGCTGATACCCTCGTCATCGCTTATGATGACTCGCGGTTTGCCTTTGCCGCGAGGTTGTGGTGGCTGTTGCGTTATTACGGACATGAACGAGTCGCCATCCTCGATGGTGGTTATAGTAATTGGGTCAAAGCTGGTTATGCCGTCACTGCCGATCGATCTCCAATCTCTGTTCCTGGCAACTTTCAGCCGCAAATTCAGCCAAATTGGACTGTTGATATCGATCGAGTTAGAACTATTCTAGACTCACCAGCGCAGATCATAATCGATTCTCGCGAACCCGATCGATATCTGGGCAATACCGAACCGATCGATCCCGTCGCTGGACATATCCCCAGTGCGGTCAATTATCCCTGGCAAGGTGTGTCTACCCCCGAAGGCTTTGCGTTGCCTGTCGAAGCACATCAACAGCGTTGGGCGGCAATTTCGCCAGACATCGAACCAGTCGTTTATTGCGGTTCGGGGGTGACAGCCTGTGTCAATTTATTTTCCCTGCATTTGGCAGGGATCGAGCCAGCCAAATTATATCCAGGGAGCTGGAGTGATTGGTGTTCGTATCAAAATTAGCGATCGTTTACCCGCTCGACTTCAGCCATCCGTTCGATAATTGTGGTCGATACCATCGCTGCCACCAATTGTTCTGGGACTACCGCAAAGGGCAACCGATGTAAGTCGGAATCAGCTTGACAAGCTAATGTCGCCGCATGGTGTAATTGAGAGATCGTAATTTCACTCAACCCCAAATCCGCTAGAGTTTTCGGCAACCCAATTTCGGTATAAAAATCAAGTAACTGTGCTCTAGCGGTTGCTGCTAATTGATCTCCCTGAAGTATTTCCTGTAGTCTCAATTGGACTAAAATTCCATAAGCCACTTTTTCGCCATGTAAGGCGTGATGACTGCCAGGCAGATGTGTCAGACCATTGTGGACAGCGTGAGCAGCTACCGTGCGACACTGGGCACCGCCTAGCCCGCCGATCACCCCTGCGAGCAAAACGGTGGCATCTACCACTTCTTGCCAGTCTGCGCCACCAGGCTGGGCGATCGCGATTGCCGACTTTTGGAATAGAATATCTCTGAGTACCCGCGCCTGTTGGACTGCGGCGATCAGTAACGTCTGGGATGAATGACCGCTACTGACTGATGCTTCGTACCATTTAGCGATCGCATCCCCGATTCCAGCTACTAGCATTCTTGATGGTGCTGTAGCGATGATCCCATAATCTAGGATTAATAAATCTGGACATTGAGCCAGACTGACATCATATAGAAATGCCCCCGACTCAGAATAAATGTTTGATAATGCCGTCCAAGCGGCACAAGTAGCTCCAGTCGTGGGAATTGTCACGATCGGTAACTGACAGCGATAGGCTACTAATTTAGCTGTATCGAGGCATTTCCCCCCACCAATCCCGATGATCAAATCGGCTTGATGTGCTGATGTGGCTTGAATTAATCGATCGAGACTAGTCTCACAACAGTCTGGAGTATAGCTAATCTGGGCGATTTCCAATTCGGGTTGATCGCGAAGCGCGCCACCAAGGCGGTCGACTAATACCTGCAATTGACTCAGAGCTAAACTGTGTTCTCCACCAATGATCAGCGGACGTTGACCCAGTTTGAGGATGTACTCAATCCCCTCTTTGAGCGCGTGTTTACCCCGCAAAACCCGCCCAGGCGCAACAGATAAAGAAATCATAGTAGGATGATTAGTCATGACGATCGACCTGTAAATTAGCTGGTATGGACACAGTGACCATGAGGCGAAAACGAAGCGAGCAGAAGATACTAGTTTAACAACTCTCAACTCCTTTAGGATCGTGCCCAACTGTTACAGTTCTTGACGAGATAGCAATCTCGATCGAGCTGAGTGGTACTATGACGAAAACCCTATAACGAGTAGTTTTATGGCAATCAAACTAACGGGCAAAACACCAATTTTTGGTGGTAGCACTGGTGGCTTACTTAGCAAAGCCGATGTTGAAGAAAAATACGCGATTTCTTGGACTAGTACCAAGCAACAAGTATTTGAAATGCCTACTGGTGGCGCAGCGACGATGGTATCAGGGGAAAACCTCTTGTACATGGCACGGAAAGAACAGTGTCTCGCGCTTGGTACCCAACTGCGTAAGTTCAAAATCACTGATTACAAAGTTTTCCGGATCATGCCTAAAGGCGAAACTACCCTACTCCATCCCAATGATGGCGTATTCCCTGAAAAAGTAAATGCTGGACGGGTAGCTGTTGGTACTGTTGCTCGAAACATCGGCAGCAATCCTGAACCTGCGAAGCTCAAATTTACTGGTAAAAGAACGATCGACTAGATCGATGTGACTTTAACAAGTCTAAAAAGAAGGGTGAAAATTATCAGTTTTCACCTCTTCTTTTTTGTAACTAAATATTATCCCTAACTCTCGCAATTTGGCTGCGAATTGCTGGTTACGATAGCTCCTAATTTTTACATTTCTTTGATGATGACTTGATCGCCCTGAACCTCTCCCACTAATACCAAGTCTGTGACACCGACAAATAGACCATTTTCCAGTACGCCAGGAATATTATTGAGGGTCTTTTCTAATTCAGCAGGGTTATCGATCGAATCAAATTTCACATCAATTACTAAGTTACCTTGATCTGTAACAACTGGGCCAGCTTTGCGAATACCCATCCGTAATTGGGGCTTACCACCGAGCTTTTCAATTGCTTTCATCACTGGAGATACAGCCATTGGAATTACTTCCACAGGTAGCAAGAAAGTAGAACCTAATTTATCAACCAGCTTAGTATTATCAACCACTACGATAAATTGAGCCGCCAGCGCATCGATCACTTTCTCTTGAGTATGGGCTGCACCGCCACCTTTAATCAGATTTTTGTTGGGATCCACTTCATCCGCACCATCGATCGCAATATCAATCCGATCGACTTCATCTAAAGTAGTCAAAGGAATACCATACTGTTTCGCCAATACTCTGGCTTGGAAGGATGTGGGAATCCCTTTGACATTGGTAATTTCCCCAGCCGCCAGTCGTTTGCCGATATACTCGATCGCAAATGCTGTAGTTGAACCAGTACCCAATCCCACGATCGAATTCGACTTTACCCGCGCCGCAGCAGCCTTGCCAACTTCCTGCTTCATCAAATCCTGTGGTGTCATTATCTTCTAAATCTCAATTAAATGTCTTTCGATCCACTTTATCAGCAAAACTTGTATCTAACCCCTATCCACTATCCACTATTCACTATTCACTATTCACAAAAAGAAACCCTAAGCATTAACACTTAGAGCCTCTTCCTTAAATATTTAGGTCAACCGCAACGCCGTCTTACCTCAGTTTATGACCTGGTTAAAACCAGGTGGGTACCGGAAGTTCGTGCTTATAGTTTCTGAATACAAAAGTTCAGTCT
>JAJAYU010000016.1 GCA_026786125.1 Chamaesiphon sp. | reverse complement strand
ATCAGTGATCGATCAAACGATATAATCAATCAAAAAATCAAATTAGGCGCATTCCAGACGACTGCAAAAAACATAGAAATAATAGCACCAGAAATGTAGAAATCTAGTTGCATCACATAATTTCACCCAACCCATCTATTCCGCCCATGACTCAAACCGACAAAAACAACCCACTTGATATTATTTTCGTCCCCGCCCGCATCAACAAACCACTCGGCACGATCATCCTCCTACATGGCTGGGGTGCCAACAACCAAGACCTCGGCGATCTTGTCCCCTACTTCAAACTCCCCGAATATCAATTTCTCTTTCCTAATGGTCTCTTCGCTCATGAATTTAGCGACACAGGCAAAATGTGGTATTCCTTCACCGGAGGGGGAAAACTTACCGATCGCAGTATCACTCAATTAGCCACTAGCCGCGAGGTTTTGACCGAATGGATTCAGTCCTTACCAGATAGTACCGGAATTCCACTCGATCGCACTTGGATTGCCTGATTCTCTCAAGGCGGCGCGATGACCCTAGAAATCGGGCTAGATTTACCTGTAGCGGGTCTAATGGTGCTCAGTGGTTACTTGCACACCGATAGATCAAAGCCAGCCCAGCAGACCCCACCAGTCCTGATCGTTCACGGTACTCAAGATGATGTTGTTCCGATTGAAGCTGCTCGAAACAGTCAGCAACAATTGACAGCATGGGGCATTGACGTAAAATATCAAGAATTTAGAATGGGACACTCGATCGTCCCTGAAGTCCTAGATGTGGTCATAAATTTTGTGACTAAAGCTTAAAATCATCAACAATTTTGTTAATCCTGACGCTATTGCTGGGTAATAATAACTAATAAGGCTAAGATTAAATACATCTGCTAAACTTTACCCAAATTGAGAGGAGGTTTGACCTATGACCACGATCGAGATGACTCAACGGAATGCTATCCCCAATTTGACGACAGAGGAAGTAGAAGAACTTGCAATGCGGTTGGAAAGTGATGATTATCACAACCCTTTTGATGGCTTAAATGACTGGCACTTTCTACGTGCGATCGCTTTTCAACGTCCAGATTTAGTCGAACCCTATATTCACTTGCTCGATCTCGAAGCCTACGACGAAGCGTAAATTAGTTGATAGTTGATAGTTGATAGCTGATTGAATTGTAGGTGTGTTACTGCGGAGCATAACGCACCTGTACTAGTAGCAGCTAATCGGAGGGTGGTCATTGCAAGGCTTTCAAGTATATAGACCGCCATCGATATAGATCGAAATAATCAAAACGATCGACAAATCAAATTCATGCGAGTTTTAATCGGAATTGGTGGTGGAATTGCGGCGTATAAAGTGTGTGAGATCATTTCCAGCTTATTCAAAGCCGGAATCGAAGTAAAAGTAATCCTCACCGCTGGCGGCGAACAATTCATTACACCCCTCACCGTTGCCACCTTATCCAGACACCCAGCCTATACAGATAGAGACTTCTGGCAACCCATCCACCATCGCCCCCTGCATATCGAATTGGGCGAATGGGCAGACTTATTCCTGATTGCGCCCTTGACTGCAAATACCCTAGCTAAATTAGCCTATGGATTAGCAGATAATTTACTTACAAATACTATCCTCGCCTCTACTTGTCCGGTATTACTCGCTCCCGCCATGAATACCGAAATGTGGGCGCAAACATCAGTTCAGCGAAATTGGCTATTATTGTGCCAAGATTCACGCTATCATGCGGCTGGCCCTGCTGCTGGATTACTGGCTTGCGATCGAGTCGGCATGGGCAGAATGTCTGAGCCAGAGACAATTTTACCCTACATTCATTCCCTGCTCCATACTCATGGCAAGCTCGACTTACTCGGTAAACGGGTCCTAATCAGTGCCGGAGGGACGCGAGAATTTTTCGATCCAGTCCGGTTTATCGGCAATCCATCGACTGGAAAAATGGGGTTAGCCCTGGCTCAAGCTGCCGTACATCGGGGGGCAATTGTTACCCTAGTTCATAGTACTTTACCAGATGTGGAAATTGATCGCCGCATCAGCAAAATACCTGTAGTCAATAGTGAACAGATGCAGCAACAGATGCTTGCTCACTTTGCTGCTGCCGACTTAACAATTATGACAGCCGCAGTTGCCGATGTTAAACCAGCTCATTATAGCGATCAAAAGTTACCCAAGCAGCTCCTACCGACTGAGTTGAAATTAGCCCCTGTAGCTGATATAATTGCTAAATTGAGTCAGATCAAACAACCCCATCAACAACTAATTGGATTTGCCGCTCAGACTGGAGATATTATTATACCAGCACTAGAAAAGCTAGCGCGAAAAAAATTAGATGCAATTGTAACTAATCCAGTGGATCTACCAGATAGTGGCTTTGGTAGCGATCGCAATCAAGCGGTAATTCTCACAAAAGATGGTCAACGTTTTGATATTTTCCCTTGTTCTAAGTTAGAGATGGCACATCAAATTTTAGATCGAATCTAGCTGAATATTTAACTACATTTCAAGTAACTAAGAATAGATAGTATCACCTCAAAAGGCTATGCCAGATCCATCACTACAATCAATATTTGATCGGTTATCGAGAGATCTAGCCAGAGATACATTGATTCAAACTACCACCGATAAATTGCGAAAGGATCTGAATACCGATCGATTGGTATTGTATTATTTCTATTATGAATGGTCGGGAAGAGTAACTTTTGAATCATTAAGCGATCCCAAATTTTCGATTTTGGGAGATAGTGGTCCCGACGAATGTTTCAATGGTGAATATGCCAAACTTTATGAAGATGGTCGAGTTAGGGCAATTGCCAATATCGAATCAGAACAGATCCAACCCTGTCATCGCGATTTTCTCAGGCAGATCGAAGTAAAAGCTAATTTAGTTGTACCCGTGCTGATTGATCGAGGTTTGTGGGGATTATTGGTAGCTCATCAATGTCAGTCTACTCATGATTGGAGTCCTGCCGAAATTAACGAGATGCAAGTAGGCGCGAAGACATTAGCAATGAGTGAGAGTATTCGCAATAGTTGATCTTGTTGCATGAACGTTAAATCTGTAGGGGTGGGTTTATGCAAATAATTTGCGCCATGCAATTAACCTCGAACAAAACCCACCCAACCCCACCAACAACATCCAGATTACTCTCTAACCACCGCAATCAGCAATTCGACCGAATCATGGCTGGTGGGTGAGGGCGGGTTTGTGCGAGGATTGTTCTTGTAGATCTGTAGGTTGGGTTGAAGAATGAAACCCAACACACGCAACCAAAGATCTAAATGTTGGGTTATGTCCTGATGTCGATGCTATTGCTAGGGCAAACGCTCCGCTACCGCCAGTGCTACGCGCAACCCAACCTACATTTTACTTCTGATAAGCCGCCATCGGTTCCTTGATTAACCGAATATACAGATGGCGGAACGTAGACTTGATCACCCGTGGTAGAGCAAAATCGATCGGCACTAGAGCTTCAGGTAACTTCCAATCGATACAACTCAAATCCGCTGGACACATCAAGGGAAATTTGATCGATTCCAACTCAGGGGCTAATCCCAATCGTTTAGCCGCCGCTGCCGTTGGCACTAAGTGCGCTTCCACATTTAAGACTTCCAACATCGCCACATCCAACGCAAACACATTTGCAGAGGCACCTAGCACGCCGAGCAAGCGGGGTTCGCCACCACTGGGGCCATTTCCTTCATGACCAATAATCCCATCGATGATCGTCAAATTTGGGTTGATTGCGCGGGCGGTTTCCACCAGCATTTCGCCAAATCGTTCGGCACTTTTACCTGCTTCCATGTGCCACCAGGCTTTCATCTTACCAGGGACACAACCGAAGAGATTTTTCACGCCCAGGGTCATGGTCAATTGCATGTGAGACTTGACTTTGGGGAGATTAATTACTACGTCAGCTTCGATCGCTTCCTTACTTAGCAACAAGTGGTTAAACTCAGTACTAGCTGTCTCATAGCGTTTGCCATGAAATTCGACAACGGGGAGATCTAGTTCCGCCATCATCGGTAAGTAACCATTGGATTTTGCTACCCCCATCGCACTGCCAAAAGCTGGGCTATCACCAAAAAATGGCTTGCCACCTGCTTCAATTACTAGTTCTGCCACACATCTGACTAATTCCTGGCGCGTCACACATTCTTTAGTGGGGCGGGCACCAGTCAACAGGTTTGGCTTGAGCAAGACACGATCTCCTGGTTTGACAAATGCGCCAATGCCACCGAGTGGGGCGAGGACTGATTTGATCGATGCTCTGAGTGCTGTGGCTTCGTAGGATGTAGCGCGAATGAGGCTGACGGTTGGAGACATGGGGACTGGGGGATTGGGGGACTGGGGGACGAGGAGACTGGGAGACTATTCACTACTTGTACTGTTCGCGGTAGCGGAGCGTTTGCCCTAGCAATAGCGTCTGTCTTGGCAGAGCATAGCCTCTCGGAGAGAAGAGAAGTATTCACCATCCCAAGTAAATAATAATGAAGCTATTGGCTTGAAAAGCTGATTTGGTAGCTATTGAGTCGGGTTTTTCTGTAATATGGGAATCGATGAATCCTAGATCTCATTGTCTCGACTCTATTCAATATACTTGAGATGTAGATCTTCGACCAACTCTGCCGCAGCCATCGGGACGAAGGATAAATAGTGAGCAATCAACAATCAGTTTTAACCGAATTACTGCGACAAATGCCGCAATTGCGATCGCATTTGTACTTTAAATCTTCTCTGACTGCCCTATCCCATGCGATGGAGGATCGGGTGCTCGCAGGGACAGATCGGCCGTTACTGATTGCTAGTTTTCAGCAGGAAAAGTTCTACCGTCAGGAAGCTCATCGCTATCGGCGATTGGGGGAGATTAGCGATCAGGTATATGTGGTGGCTGCCCCTGATACTGAGTTTAGTGAACTAGTCGAGGAGTATGAACTGGTGCCATTCGAGCCTGATGATGCGCTGGGCAGGGAGTGGCATCTGCTCGCGATCGGTGCTCAATCAGCGGCTTGTCTGGTGTGTCGGGAAAAAATTGGTACACCTTCGGAAGTTTCAGTACTACCTGAAATCGATCCATCCCGACGGTTTGAGGGAATTTGGACATTTGATCGACAGGTAACTATTGCCGCTGCACATATCTTGCTCGATCGCATCCAAGGTTATCGTCCCGAACTAGCCGCTAAAATTGCCCAGGCGAAGCAAGAATACTTAGTAGCGGTTCCAGGCATACCTAATGACCATTCTGCCAGTGCTGATGCCTTTGTCCAGCGGTTGGTGACATATTTACAGGCGCGGCAATATAAATTGCTCAAGGCATATAAGTCGATCGAGGAGAAAGAAGAACGGGAACGTTTGGTTAATTCAATTACGGGGGCAATTCGGCGTTCGCTCAATTCGGCGGATATTCTCCGTGTTGCCGCACTGGAACTGGGTAAGGCGACTAAAGTTAGTCGGTGCCTGATCTATCAATATCACCAAGATGAGCGTACCACATTGATCGCTCATGAATATCTAGCCGATCGCCAAGCCACCTCGCTGGTTGGTAAGTCTTGGAGTCTGGCTGACAATCCCATCTTTAAAGCAGTTGTCAAAACCCACGAATCCACGTCCCTCGCCGAGGTAAATATTACCAAAACCTGGCAACGTACCCTCGATAAATTAGGGATTACTGACTGGCTAATCGTGCCAGTCCTCCACCAAGATCGAATCTTGGGGATGATCGAATTGCATCAGTATCAACCATCCCCATTGCCCTGGTCGGATGATACGATTAGTCTAGTTGAAGCGATCGCCACCCAGATCGGTAGCACCCTAATTCAAGCCGAGTCTTATACCAATCTAGAGTACCTCAACGAACAACTCGAAGCACTTGATCGCACCCGCGCCAATCTTGTCGCCATTACTGGACACGAACTCAGGACACCCCTATCGACGATCCAAGTTTGCCTAGAAAGTCTGGCTACCGAGCCAGACATGTCCCTCGAACTCCGCCAAGTCATGCTCAATACCGCCCTCGGTGATGCCGAGCGGATGCGGAAACTCGTTCAAGACTTTCTCACCCTGTCCCAGCTCGAAAGCGGGCGGATTCAGTGGCATCCTGAACCCCTTTCTCTAGAAGAATGTATCGATCTAGCCCTGAGTGGCTTAAATAGTCGCAGATATGATCGAGATTTGCCCAAAATTATCGTCAATATTCCCGCCGATCTCCCCTTTGTCCGAGCCGATGGGGAATGGCTAGTCGAAGTATTAACAAAACTACTGGATAATGCCTGTAAATTTACCACTGGCCAAGATCGGATCGGCATTGAAGCCTACAATGTGGAATCAATGCTCGAAGTAGTCGTCGCCGATACCGGACGCGGTATCGCCCCCGAACTACTGCAAATGGTCTTTGAACGCTTTTATCAAGCCGAAGGTTCCCTCCGCCGTACTGCTGGGGGTACTGGCTTAGGACTCGCCATCTGTCGCCAAATCGTCAACGGCTGGGGTGGAGAAATTTGGGCAGAATCAGCCGGAAAGGATAGTGGTAGTCGTTTTCACTTTACTGTGCCAGCGATTTAGAATAGTGGATAGTGAATGGTGAATTAGACAGTTGACAGCACAGATTAAGATTACTAGCGTCTATTTCTTGGGTAGGCATGAAGTGAGATCCTTCCCAATACGGTTCGGTTAAGGCGAAAAGGCAGGTAGACTGAGTATAGT
>JAJAYU010000015.1 GCA_026786125.1 Chamaesiphon sp. | reverse complement strand
GTCCGATCGTTACCAATATCTATCGAGAAGCGATCGAGTTATACGATCGACATCTCTATGAAAAGGGTGCCTGTGTTTATCACATGATTCGGGCAGAATTAGGCGATGAATTGTTTGATCGATTCATCCATACTTTCGTGCGAGATAATGCTCACAAAACTGTCGAAACGATCGATCTACTGCGGGCGATCGATAAAGCTACCGGACGCAATTTAGCGTTCTTATTCGATCAGTATGTTTATCGAGGTGGACATCCAGATTATAAAGTTGCCTATAGTTGGGATGGGGAGAGTAATTTAGCAAAACTAACTATTACTCAAACTCAAGCGAAAGAAGGTATTCATACCCTTACCAATGACTTATTCGACCTAAAAATTCCAATCGGGTTTGGTTATGTCACAGGCGAAGCAGTCGATGTCAAAGTTACCAAAATTCGGATCCACGAAAAAGAACAAGTTCTCTACTTCCCGCTGGAAACTAAACCCGATTTCATCAGCTTTGATGTTGGTAATAACTATCTCAAAACCGTCACCCTTGAATATCCATTACCTGAACTAAAAGCACAGCTCAAGTCTGATCCAGACCCGATTTCCAGAATTTATGCCACGGAAGCGATCGCTAAAAAAGGCAACCTCGAAGCCGTCACTGCTCTAACAGAATGTCTAGCAAATGAGGAATTCTGGGCTGTCCGCCTTGAAGCCGCGCAACAACTAGCCAAAATCAAACTTGATATTTCGGCAACTAATCTAATCGCTGAAATTGGTGATGAAGATGCCTTTGTCCGTAAAGCGATCGTCGATGAATTAGGTAATATTAAAACACCCCAAACCTATGCGGCAATTAAACAACTAGTCGAAGCAGGTGACGAGAGCTACTACGTCGAAGCGGCTGCCTGTCGCGCCCTCGGTGGCATGACCACCGCTAGCCTCAAATCCAAGCAAGAAGAAGTAATTACCCTGCTCACCGAGGTCTTAAATACCCGCGCTGGGTGGAATGAAGTAGTTCGCGCAGGTGCGATCGGTGGTTTGAGTAAAATGACCGATTCACCCGTAGCTCTAAATACCGTCCTAGAATACGTCAAACCAGGTGTACCCCAACCACTGCGTTTACCCTCGATTCGTGCTCTAGGAGCGATTTCTCAAGGCCAATCAGAGGCAAATCTGACCGTGATTATTGAGAAATTAGCTGAACTTGCTTGCGAATCATTTTTCCTAACTCAAGTATCCGTAGTCAACGCCTTGAGCCAAATGGAAACCGTCAAAGCGATCGGCGTATTGCAAAGTTTAGCCAATCAAAGTCCCGACGGACGAGTTAAACGAATAGCGGATGAAGGAGTCCAAAAGGTGCAGCAGAAAATTGGTAACGATCGAGCCGTGAAACAGTTACGTGAGGAATTGGAAGAAGTTAAGAAAACCAATCAAGAATTGAAAGGTCGTTTAGAAAATTTGGAAGCGAAAAGTAAATAGTCGATAGCAGTCGCAAAGACGTTTAGGACATCAATGGTAGGGGCGGGTTTATGCTAGTCAATATCGATTGTACCGATCGATATTGAACGAACCCGCCCTCCCCACCAGACAATCCCAAATGGCTTCTAGATGTCATGCCAGCAAAATTATGTGAGTTTAGTCACCATATCACCCGTGAGACTAAAGGCGCGGACTTGACTAATTTTGACAGGGACGACTTGACCCCGTAGCTCTTCGATATCGCCATTGAAAAAGGTGAGGCGATTACCGCCAGTTCTACCGAGCACTTGGTCGGGATTTTTGGCGTTACGTTCTTCCACTAGGACAGATTCTACTCGATCGAGATACCGTCCAGATCGCTCGATCGCGGTTTGAGAAACTAGATGATTGATCCGTTGGAGTCTGTCAAGTTTTATTTCCTCACTGAGCTGATTTGTCCACACCGCCGCAGGTGTGTTTGGGCGGGGCGAATACGCTGCTGTATTCACCATATCAAAGCCGATATCGGAGATTAATCTCAGGGTGCGTTCAAACTGCTCTTCTGTTTCGCCAGGGAATCCGACGATCGCATCAGCACTAACTGACGCATCGGGCATATACTCACGGATAGTATCGATGATTCGACGATATTTTTCGTGGGTGTAGCCACGGGACATCGCTTTGAGGATATCATTATCCCCTGACTGGAAGGGAATGTGGAAATGTTCGCACACCTTAGGCAATTCGTGACAGGCTTTAATCAATCGCTCGGTAAAGTAGCGGGGATGACTAGTCGCAAAGCGAATCCGTTCGATCCCTTCGATATCGTGAACATAATAGAGTAAATCTGTGAGGGTGTTGAGATGGCGACCTTCGGCAGTAGAGCCAGGTAAATCTCGCCCATAAGCGTCGATATTTTGACCGAGGAGGGTGATTTCCTTATAGCCTTGACGTGCCAAATCTTTGATTTCGGTGCGAATGGCTTCGGGAGTACGGGACTGCTCGATCCCGCGTACATTTGGCACCACACAATAAGTACAGCGTTCATTACAACCATAAATCACATTTACCCAAGCAGTCACCCTACTATCCCGACGGGGCTTGGTAATATCTTCGATGATGTGAATTGGTTCGGTAGCAACTACCTGCGCCCCAGCAAATACCTGCTGTAACAGGTCTTCAAGCCGATTGGCGTGTTGTGGCCCCATAATGATGTCGAGTTCGGGAATGCGGCGGAGCAAGGCTTCTCCTTCTTGCTGGGCAACGCAGCCAGCCATAATCAGGATTAGATCGGGATTTTCTTTTTTGCGGCGGGTTTGTTTACCCAGATAGGAATAAACTTTCTGTTCTGCGAGGTCGCGAATGGTACAAGTATTGTAGAGAACTAGATCTGATGTAAATGGATCATCAGACCATTGAAATCCCATCCCTTCGAGTATCCCACCCATCCGCTCGGAATCAGCCTTGTTCATCTGACAGCCAAAAGTGGTGATGTGATAGCTTCGAGTTGCAGGTGTCATGGTTTCGGGGATAGGGGATAGGGGAGAGGCTTTAGGCTTTAGGCTTTAGGCTTTGGACTTTTGGAAAAATACTTAGATTGGTGGAGATTTGAAGGTCGATCGACTTACGAACGCAGTTAGCGCGATCCTGATTATAATCGATCGGATGTCAGCAGACTTCCCGATCGGTCAAAGTAGCCTACCGAGATCCACAGCCGAAATGCTGGCGGTTGCAGAAGTCGATCGCGTGACTAGTTGTAGCTTTCCTGGAACATTAGGATTAGATCAAGAATATCCGCGCGAATTAGCTGCTCAAGTTTTGTCATTTCTGCTCCAAGTTTAACAGCCAAAAGTTCGGGAAACCGCACACAGATCGATCGGCATCCGTTTAGCACTCCCCGTCATAGAGTGCTAAATTTTGGAGGAGATGATTAAAAATAACTAATATGGCAAAAATTATAGCGTTTAACGAAGAATCCCGTCGTGCGCTGGAACGGGGTGTGAATGCCTTGGCTGATGCAGTCAAGATCACCTTGGGACCTAAAGGACGCAACGTCCTGTTGGAAAAGAAATTTGGCGCACCACAGATCGTCAATGATGGTATTACCGTCGCTAAAGAGATCGAATTATCCGATCCTTTAGAAAATGCTGGCGCGAAATTAATTCAGGAAGTAGCTGCCAAGACTAAAGATTTGGCTGGAGATGGTACTACCACGGCTACTGTTCTCGCCCAAGAAATGATCCACGAAGGATTGAAAAATGTCTCCGCTGGTAGCAATCCAATTGGGATCAAGCGTGGCATGGACAAAACTGTGGCAATGCTAGTAGCTGAGATTGCTAAACTAGCTAAACCTGTTGAAGGTAAAGGGATCGCTCAAGTTGCCTGTGTCTCTGCGGGTAACGATGTGGAAGTTGGCGAAATGATCTTCGCAGCGATGGAAAGAGTCACTAAAGATGGTGTGATTACCGTCGAGGAGTCCAAGTCACTTACTACCGAACTCGAAGTCGTAGAAGGGATGCAGATCGATCGAGGTTATCTCTCTCCTTATCTGGTGACGGATCAAGAGCGGATGGTGGTTGAATTTGACGATGCGTTGATTCTGATTGCTGACAAGAAAATTGGTTCAATTCAGGATCTAGTGCCAATTCTCGAAAAAGTTGCCCGCGCTGCTAAACCGTTGTTAATTATCGCTGAAGATCTCGAAGGTGAAGCTTTAGCTACCCTCGTGGTAAATAAATCACGCGGCGTACTGAGTGTAGCGGCAATTAAGTCTCCTAGTTTTGGCGATCGTCGGAAAGCCATGCTACAAGATATTGCCATCCTCACTGGTGGACAAGTCATCTCCGAAGAAATCGGCTTGAGTCTAGATACCGCTACCCTCGAAATGATGGGTACTGCAACTAAAATCACCATCGATAAAGAGAACACCACAATTGTTGCCAACAGCGGGAATAGTGCCGATCTCCAAAAACGAATTGCTCAACTCAAGCAGCAATTAGCCGATACTGATTCCGTCTACGATACCGAAAAGCTGCAAGAGCGGATCGCCAAACTCGCGGGTGGGATTGCCGTGATCAAAGTCGGTGCAGCTACTGAAACCGAACTCAAAGATCGCAAACTGCGAATCGAAGACGCGCTAAATGCAACTAAAGCCGCTGTCGAAGAAGGGATCGTCGCTGGTGGTGGTACCACATTAATTCATCTCTCTACCAAAATCGCTGGATTTAAAGCGACTCTTGCTGATGCTGAAGAAAAAATCGGTGCAGATATTATCGCCAAAGCTCTAGAAGCACCACTGCGTCAAATCGCTAACAATGCAGGTGTCGAAGGCTCCGTCGTTGTCGAGCAAGTTCGCGCTGCTGCTGACAATATCGGCTACAACGCTGCAACTGGTGTATTTGAAGACTTGCTGGCTGCTGGAATTATCGATCCAGCTAAAGTTGTCCGCTCTTCCTTACAAAATGCCGTATCGATCGCTGGTTTAGTCATCACTACCGAGGCTCTCGTCGTCGAGAAGCCCGAGCCTAAGTCCGCAGCACCTGACATGGGTGGTATGGGCGGTATGGGTGGCATGGGCGGTATGGGTGGCATGGGCGGTATGGGCGGCATGGGTATGATGTAGTCCCCACTTTAATTTAGGCTAAAGGCAGGCGATCGAATCTCGATCGCCTGTTTTTCGCAATATAGCAACACCATTGATTCACTATCCACCATCCACATCTACACTAGATATCTAATTTTTCACTAGTAAAGAAGTATATCCAAAATAGCCAAACATGTTGTATAATTGAGTGTTTGACACTCTTGTAATGCGTTTGACTAGCGGTCGCGTAGCTTCGCAAGAGCGGCTCAGGTTTGATGTAATATAGAGAAAGTATCCAGATGGCGAAGAAAAGCATTATCGAGCGGCAAAAAAAGCGCGAGAAAATCGTCGCGAAATTTGCTGACAAGCGCGCAGCTCTACTCGAAGAGTTTAAAGCAGCAGCTACACCCCAAATTAGATTTGCAGTTCACCGCAAAATCCAACAATTACCTCGCGATAGTGCTCCTACTCGCTTGCACAACCGTTGTTGGGTAACTGGTCGTCCCCGTGGCTACTATCGTGATTTTGGTCTATCCCGTAACGTTCTGCGTGAATGGGCACACCAAGGCTTACTACCTGGCGTAGTCAAATCTAGCTGGTAGATTAGGATAAAGGGTATAGGGTTAGTTGCTAGGTTTTACCCTAATCCCTATCCCCTAATCCCTATTTCCACAGCAACGGTTATCAATTCCCAGACTGTCTAAAATTAGGTCGCTAACAGCATTGGCGACGGCGAATTCGCCAAAAAAGCTTTCATTAAAATTAAATGCCTGCATCTCGGTGATAATTGCGATCACGAGGCAGCCTAAATCATTCTCGCCTTCCATTCGCTGGCGGGTGTAGATCTGAGCGGCGCGCAGGGCAATTGTATCATTGATCGATTCAGGAATAAACTCTCGATCGAGCCACAGTTTCAGTGATGTCTGAAGCCAAGCACCCTCTTCAATCGGGTTGGTTGCTGGCAGTAAAGTAATCGACGGGATCGGTTCGGTCATTGGTAACTACCAATTGCAATCTATCATTACAAGTTTGCGCTCAGGTAGAGTCGATCGCAAGCCCAAGCAATTAAAGTTAATTATTAGCAATGGAGCTAGTAGTCAGTTCCAAACGACCGACAGGACTAAATTCTTGATCGGGTAAAACTTGTGCTATTTCGACCTGCCAGTTGGCAGCTGTAAGTTCTTCTGCATTGTTCCACACACTAGCAATTGCTGTTAGGGCTAATTGACATGCCGTCCAATCGCTGTGGACAGATACACCTAATTGCTCGCAAGCACCACCACGCAGTCCCTCTGGTCGATAAAATCGACAGTAGCGACATGCAGAAGTAAGACAATTTTGGTTAGCCATTAACATCACCTTTGGGAGAGCACCTAATTCAATTTCTTCCTGCTTTCTATTATGGCTGTTGTCAATTTAGGTTAAAGTGACAGCAATCGTCGTTCCCATCTGGATTGTAGCGATCCCCAAGCCAATTAATACTTTATATTCTCTTTAGATTAAGTTTACAGAAAGATACATTTCTTGGAGTATTCAGTATATACACTTAGTAAATTTGTAACCAGTCAATGCCACTTGCAAACGAGACTAAACTATTGGGGATCGTTGCAAACGAGGAATTGAAGATTTTGCTGATTTGAGATTATTCCTATCAATTTTTCTTTGATCCTGTCAGTAGAAATGTCGATTTGATGAATAAATAGTTATTTTGATACATAAAGTCTACCAGTTAGCGATCGGCGAAGTCCTATGATCACTAATTTTGGGCGTTGTTGAATTAGGCAGTGATTTTACTTATTGGAATCCATTGATCTCCCAGTCTCCCAGTCTCCCAGTCCCCCAGTCCCTCATTCATCATTAATCAACGTCTAATCACAGATCTACTGCCTATAATCCCTAAATCGAGAGCACAGAATTGGCAAACACCCCACCGAAATATTTCCCCCTCACGGGCACGAGAATTACAATGGGAACAAATGACAATCGATCCTGAGTCAATTCGTACCAGTGAATCATCGGTAGCAGTCGCGTTACTGCTGGAGCTACTATAGCCCACAGCGATGAATCGTAGCTCCCGAACTGGCACACTCAATCGGTGATTTAACTGCTGACACAAAGCTTGCCGCCCAAATGTAAGTTGATGCGCTAGGCTAGAACTATTAGTTGCAATCGTGAGGATCTCTCTAGAGATCGATCGAGGTTGGGTATGTTGGGCGATCATTGGTGATACGGTATCAATCCAGGCTCTGACGATCAAGCCCCAGTCTCGTACCCCTTCCCATCCTGGTTGTGATTGAATCTCGAAGGTGATTTTGGAGATCGGTATTAAGGACATGGTTGGCAATAGTAATGATGGAAAAATCTAGCTAAATGTCTAGTATTTAGTGAATTGGCGAAGTTTTGGAATATATTAGTGAGACGGCATCGATCGACAAGCCTAAACGCTTCAGAATGCTGGTACCAAATGGATAAACTAGGACACGGAACTTCTCTCCGTCACTAAATATTCAGATTCTCTAACTCGATCCATTGTTTACCTATTGGTGGGTATATGCACCAATGGCGATAAAATTTTTATAATGTTTGTATTTAACCCTGATTTATGAATCACAACTTATCTGACGATAGTGCGAATGTACATCCATCCGGTCAAGCTGTAGTAGATCGTGAATCTCATGAGCTTAATCCTGCGATTGGACAAGCTCTCGGTTGCTTGGACATCAAATTGGAAGACGAACTGACTAGATTTAGATCCAATCATACAGATAGATTACCAGAGCGACAATTGTCTCCAGTAGTGACAGAGGCCTGGGAAAATTCAGAAGATCTATATGCAGATCGAGATATTTTTACAGCTCAAATTATTCAACCAGCGGTAGCTGGGACAGTCGTCGCCGCGAACGAAGACGATCGCCCCGAACCCAGTGGCTTTATCATCATTGATGGACTGACCACTTCCGCAACCACTAGTGAAGATTTAAGTACTAGTGTCAGCTATGCACCGATGACCATCTATCGAGAAGATTCATCATCCCAGCAAGAGAGCTTAAATGTGAATTTCGCCACCAGTGGCGAAATTGCTCCTTTTCATGATGAGTACCTGTCATCATCCCAGGAATTATTACGGCAAATTCAATCGGGTTATCCCACCTCAACTGAGACATTCAATCGGACTCAGACAGCCACACCGAAGCCCAAAAACAAGTACTTTACGCCGCTGAAGATTGGCTCGATGGCAGCAGCTTGCGTATTAGCTGGTGGGGCAGTTTATACCGCGCTCAATCCAAATATTTTAACAACATTGACTGCAACAAAGTTGGCTGTACCGACTACCAGTAATTTGATTCAGACCCCCAATTTAGCTGCCAATGAATTTACCGAACTCAATCTGAGTACGATCAATAACATCAAACTGCCAACAACAGTCGCCGCAGCTCCGACGACAAATGTGAGCATTGCAACCTCAAACCTCGGTACGACGGCAACGGTACCAGCCCCAGTCCCCTTTACCAGAACTCAAGTTGTCCCCACCGCGACAATGACATCTCAGCCGAGATTAGCCGACAGTTTGATCAAATCTCTACTACCACCCAATTTTCAAGCTTATGCCAAATCATCGGGCTATCGATCGATCCCCTCAGGCATAAAACGTTAGGCTCAGAGGATCCCTGCTGCAAAGATTGCTAGTACCCGATCGGCAGTCTTAGAAGTTATCAGAAAATTAGGTGAAAACCTCCTCCTTCAGGGAGAGTTTGTGTTAAATTAACCTTGTACCGCAGGGCTTGCGGGAGGCGAAAGCCAAAGCCTGTGGAGCGAATATAAGACCGGAAGACCCTTAAAGGAGGTTGAGGCAGTTGCTATGAAACAGGAACCTAAATAGCGATGTTTAGGAGTCTCCGAGCGTTTACGCGCGGAGAGGATGTCAAAATTAGGCTATTTATCAAAATTATTGAATTACAGCTCCAGCACTAGGAGGGAGATTGGTTAGCAACTACTAGTGCTAGAAATTATAAAGAGGATAGTAATATGGGATTGTTCGATCGAGTAAGCAGACTGCTGCGGGCGAATGTCAATGATATGGTGGCTAAAGCCGAAGATCCAGAAAAAATTCTGGAACAAGCGGTGATGGACATGCAGGAAGACTTGGTGCAACTTCGCCAAGCGGTTGCTAGTAGTATCGCCAATCAAAAACGCACCGAGCAGCAATATACCAAGGCGATGGGCGATGCCAATAGCTGGCAGAGTAAAGCGCAATTAGCATTGCAAAAAGGCGATGAAGATCTTGCCCGTGAAGCCCTGCTGCGGAAGAAAAACTATAGTGAGACTGCTGCTAGTCTCAAAGCCCAGTTAGATGGGCAAGCAGGCATGGTAGAGACGATGAAAAAGAGCCTGATGCAACTAGAGGGTAAGATTTCTGAGGCGAAAACCAAGAAAGACATGCTCAAGTCTCGTGCTCAAGCTGCCAAAGCCCAAGAGCAACTACAAGGTGCTGTGGGTCGAATTGGTACCAACAGTGCGATGGCTGCATTTGAGCGGATGGAAGAAAAAGTCCTCGTTCAAGAAGCCAGGTCTCAGGCTGCGGCAGAATTAACGGGTGCAGATCTAGAGAGCAAGTTTGCAGCTCTATCGGCAGGTAGTGATGTTGATGACGAACTCGAACAGATGAAGCAGCAAATGCTGGGTGGTAGCAAGTCTACGGCGGCTCTACCTGAAGGGACGGCATCGCCAAAGGCGGCAACACCGACAGATACTGTTAAGGCTCCAGTGAGTGTGCAAGATGCAGAATTGGAAGCACTACGCAAACAAATTGATGGTCTGTAATTAGTTGATAATTGATAGTACAAAGATCTGTAGATAGATCTGTAGGTTGGGTAGTGAGGCTGTTGGGTTTCATTCTTCAACCCAACCTACATATCTATCAATTATCAATTATTTACCTATGCTTTCAAAGATTTGCCAAATCTTTGATTTACTTCTGTCCAATTAATCACATTCCACCAAGCTGATAGATAATCAGGACGACGATTTTGATAGTTGAGATAGTAGGCATGTTCCCAGACATCATTGCCCATAATTGGGTATGAACCTTGACTAATGGGATTATCTTGATTTTTCGTAGTGACAATTTTGAGCTGACCTTTCGATCTGACTAACCACACCCAACCACTGCCAAATAGTTTTGTCCCTGCTTCATTAAATTGGGTTTTGAATGTATCAAATGACCCAAATTGAGTCTTAATCGCGGTGGCGATTTCACCTGTTGGAGCACCGCCGCCCTTTGGCCCCATGATTTGCCAATACATACTATGGTTGAGATGTCCGCCACCATTATTTATGACAACAGTTTGAATATCTTTAGGTAATTTATCGATATTCTTTAGCAATTCTTCAACAGTTTTAGTTTTAAGCTGTGGATATTTATTTACGGCTACATTCAAATTTTTCACATAAGCAGCATGATGTTTATCATGATGAAATTTCATCGTTGCTGCATCAATATGTGGTTCTAGGGCGTTGTAATCATAAGTTAATGGTGGCAGCTTAAATACATCTGGTGTATTCACTGACGTTGCCCAACTAGATTTGGTAACGCTTCCAAAGAAAGCAGCCGTCGTGCCAGCAGTGAGTAAGTAGATAAAATTACGTCGGTTAGTGATCATACTTTTACTAAAAGAGATAGATTATTCAACTAGTCTGACATATTCGATCGAGTAGTTGTATTATTGTTTGCCGATCAAGTAATGAGAATTATCGAAAGGTTGTGAACTAGTTGACTGAATATTTACTTATAAACAGCACCCATATAATCTCCCCATAGTTGGGCAGCTTGGGCACTGCTACCTTTTGTGGGTGAATTATCATCATTACCGAGCCATACTCCAGTGACTACTTTTTGATCGGGAATAAAGCCAATAAACCACATATCAACGTTATCATCGGTTGTACCAGTTTTGCCAACTTCACCGAGTCCAATCGCGGCATTTTTGCCAGTACCACTAGTAACTACCCCCCGCATCATTGTGGTCAAGCTATCTGTAACACCTGCCCGCAAGACTCGCTGGGACGGCGAGTCTTTGGTATAGTCGTACATCAATCTACAAGTCCGAAGCTGCTTGAGATTACAATTGCTAGTATCATAGACCCGCTTAATCGTGCGAGGTTTGTGCCAGATGCCGCGATTGGCAACTGCACCATAGGATCCAGTAATTTCGAGCATGTTTACCACGCTCTGTCCCAAAATCACTGCTGGTACTTCATCAAGTTTCGATCGAATCCCCATTTTCTGGGCAGTGGCTAATACCTTGGGCAAGCCAATATCCCGCGCGATTCGCAGGGCAGTAATATTTTCAGATAGGACAAATCCAGTATACATATCCGCCGATCCTGACGCGCCATGCCCGCAACTAGGAAAGCGTCTACCCCCCCACGACATGGGATCGCAGGAATAGGACTTTCCCGACGATATACCGCCTTCGATCGCCGCAGCGTACCCAAATAGCTTAAATGTCGATCCAGGTTGGCGTTGGGCATCTGTGGCACGGTTGAATTGACTTTTTTGGTAGTCTACACCACCGACCATTGCTTTGACAATTCCGGTACGAGGATCGAGGCTGACGATACCACCTTGAGAGAATCGATATCTGCTGCCAGCATTGGCAATATTAGCTCGCAGTGCCGCCTCAGCTTTGGCTTGCATCCTCAGGTCTAAGCCTGTTTCGATCGCAAAGTTACCTTCTTTTGCTGTCTCAGCCCCCAAAATTTCCTGAAGTTCCTGAAAAACATAGTTGTAGAGATAGGGAGCCTTGGTATTGCTACTCGGCGCGCAAGCTTCGATCCGATAATTCAGCGTCGATCTTCTCGCTTCTCGTGCTTCTAATTGAGTAATCATGCCTGTTTCGAGCATTCTTGTCAGGACTAAATTTCGCCGTTCGATCGCTTTTGTCCCTTTGCGTCCTTGTTTATCTTCCACACAAGGATTGAAAATATTTGGTCCAGGCAAAATCCCGACCAACATTGCCGATTCTGGTAAATTCAGATCGCGGGCAGATTTACCTAAATAATGCTGGGCGGCATCCTCAAACCCGTGCGCCTCATCACCCAGAAATACCCGATTGAGATAGGTAAGGAGAATTCGATCTTTACTATAGGTAGCTTCCAGTTTGAGTGCGACCACAGCTTCTCGCATTTTTCGGGGTAAATTATCTTCGCTCCCAACATACGATCGAAACAAGCTACGTGCGACCTGCTGAGTCAGTGTACTCGCACCCTGGATCATCTTACCCTTTTGCCTGCCGACAATTACCGCTCGTCCCACCCCCCAAGGATCGATGCCAAAATGCCAGTAAAAGCGACTATCTTCAGATGCAATTAGAGCTTTGGGCAAGTACTTGGAAAAATCCGTCAGTTTAGCAAGATCTCGATGGGATCCGGTTTTGGCAGGACGCAATGGTTCTTCCAAGTCGTCAGCATATACCATCACTGGTCCATTGGCATCTGGCAGGGGATTAACATTAATTTTAGTAGATTCAGCTACTGTTGCGAGTAATAGTAGCCCCAAGAGACTACCTGTTCCATACAGCCCATACCGCAATACGCGCAGATAGACAGGCGGCGGATCGAGATAGGTAATTTTGACTGCTGCTTTGAGTTCTGGGGGGCCGAGGGTGAATATATCACCATTTCTGAGGACAATTCGATCAATCTTCTTCTTACCCCGATAAATCCCATTGGTCGAACCCTCATCTTTGAGCAAGAAGGTGTTGCCATTCTTTTTTTCTCGCTTCAATGATAAATGTACCTGACTGACCACCTCATTTCGCACAACAATATCACAGGATGTAGAGCTACGTCCCAGTACATATTTTTCACCTAATAGTGGAAAGATATCTGGCTCCGGGGCATCAGCATCTTGAACTAGTAGCTTGGGCACTCTGGCATTGGGTTTGAGTGCCAAGCGGGTAAAGTTAACTCTAGTCCGTTGGATGACTTGACTGAGTTGAGCAAGGAGTGTCTTTTTTGGCGGCGGCGAAGACATTGGGAAAGGGTGGGTGGGACGAGGGTAAATTGGTGGGTTGTCTAATCTAAAACACGTCTATTTTAGCTTACGTCGCTCAATGTATAGCTACACAAAAATCAGGAGGATTTTGGTAAATCTTCCTGACGCGACCTTTGAAGACTCTCTCAAATCCTCAACTTAACAATGGGAAACCGCTTGATTCTAACTGTTAAGCTAGAAAAGTTATGTTACCGCAGGTACTTTATCATTGGTCGTCGGACGCGGTTGAATCGTCCCAAAACCACCATGATTTCGCCGATAAACGACATTGATCTCGCCTGTTTCAACACTGCGATACATGTAAAAATCATGATCGACTAATTGCAATTGAGCTAGTGCCTCCTCGATCGTCAATGCTGACATTGCAAAATACTTAGTCCGAACTACCTCTGCGGGTAATGTTGCCGATCGATTGTCAGCCAGATTATAATCTAATAATTCTAAATCTAGTTCTTCCCCCAGCTCTTTCAATCCATCTGTGCGATCTTTCTTGCTAAAGCTCCGTTCCTTATACTTACGTAATTGGCGGCAAATTTTGTCGGCAACTAAATCAATACTTGCATATAAGTGTTCGCTGGCTTCTTCGGCACGGATCGTAGCACCGTTGGCATAAATTGTGACCTCAGCTACTTGCGATGCGGCGATTCGCGGATTTTTAGCAACTGATAAATTGACATCTATTCCGGTCGTAATGTTTTCAAAATGACTGACAGCCTTTTCGATCTTTTGATTCACATAGTCACGGATGGCATCGGTAATTTCGATGTTCTTACTCTGGAGCACAAGCTTCATAAGCATCTCCCACTATTTAGATTATAATTAAGGTTGAGATAGACAGAAAAATCTTGGAAACCACTGTTTCCTCTGTAGTGAATTTTACTTACTATGCTGACAACTTTACCATGTAGCTTGAAGTCAGATTTTGTAAATGATTATCCATCAGTGGATAATATGATTACCTCACCTTTTATGCAAATGTTTTGTAACTAGTTATACTTTAGCATTTTATTCCCCTCGTCAGGGCATTAATTCGATCGCTAGTAAAAATACTTCGCATTTTGTGACATTCATTTACATCTTGGATATTACGTTATCTTTCCTAGCATGATTGTCACCTATCTGACAATCCAACTCCAGAAATCAATTTTTAGCACCACAACCTTCGGGTATAATTTTCGGTGGGCATAGTATTCTGTGCTAAAGCCTAAAACCTAATGCCCCACGCCTCTTCCCCTATGACAACAATTCGTGTACCTGCTACTACTGCTAATTTAGGCGCGGGATTTGACTGTATCGGTGCTGCACTGAGCATGTATAACGAGTTTACCTTCACCCCGATCGACACACCAGATCTAGTGATCGCTGTCCAGGGTTTAGAAGCGGCTAAAGTCGATACAGGGACTAGTAATCTGGCTTATCAAGCCTTTCTCAAACTATACGCGCGAATCGATCAAACGCCCCCAGTGATTCAGCTAGAAATATTATTGGGCGTACCCCTAGCTAGAGGACTAGGTAGCTCGGCAACTGCGATCGTCGGGGGCTTGCTCGGTGCCAATGAACTCGCTGGAAATCCCCTCTCCCAGTCAGAAGTGATGGAACTAGCGATCAAAATGGAAGGACATCCCGATAATGTGGTACCCGCCCTAATTGGTGGTTGTCGCTTGGCAGCTACGGCAAATAGTGGTTGGGCGATCGCCGATATTCCCTGGCATAGTAGTATCGTACCTGTAGTTGCTATTCCCGATTTTGAACTCTCGACAACAGAAGCTCGGAGTGTCCTGCCCACAGAATACAGCCGCGCCGATGCCATTTTTAATACAGCCCATCTCGGCTTGATGATCCGAGGTTTGGAAACAGGAAATCCCCAATGGCTGACTGCTGGATTGACAGATAAGATCCATCAACCCTATCGTCAAAAGTTAATTACTGGCTATGGTGATGTTGAGTCCGCTGTAATTGCCGCTGGGGGCTATGGGATGGTGATTAGCGGTGCTGGTCCCACATTGCTTGCCATCACGACTGCCACATCTGCGGAAGCAGTCGCTACCGCAATGACTGAAGCTTGGGCAATTCATCAAATTCAGGTGCAAGCTCGATCGCTCCAACTAGACTTGCAAGGGGCTATAGTTTATTAATTCCCTCATGACCGATAAACCTATCCAATGGATTGGTGCTGTGAAAAAAGATCTGATGGACTTTCCTGATGATGCACGTCGTCAGGCTGGGTTTGAGTTACGATCGATTCAGCAAGGCGATCTTCCCTCAGACTTCAAGCCGATGTCCACGGTAGGGAAAGGGGTGGAGGAGATCCGCATTCGGACTGAAGATGCTTACCGTATTTTCTATGTCGCTAGGTTTGAGGAATCTGTATATGTTCTTCATGCGTTTCAAAAGAAGACTCAGAAAACTTCCCGTAGCGATATTGAGATTGGACAACAACGATACAAACAAATGCTGCAACAACGCCAGGATGATTTAGAATGACTCAAACTAATCAAAATATTTTTGAAGATCTAGGTTTCTCGGCTGAGGAATCAGAAAATTTGAGAGTTCGATCGGATTTGATGATTAGTTTGCGGAAGTTAATTCGATCGAAACAATGGAGTTTAGAAGCAGCGGCGGTACATCTGAAAACGACGAATGATTGTGTGGAAGGATTGCTCGCAGGCGATATCGATTACCTCCGGTAGGCTACGCCAACGATTTCAAGTTGAGCCATTAATTACGATGTTAACTCATGCTGGGATGGAAGTTCGCGTTGAAATTGTGGCTGCTGCTTAGATTAGATCTTGTCTATTTAGTTGGCAAAGCGTTCGCTCACCACTTCACCAGCAGCATTAACTAATTGGACATGCAACGGCATTTGCCCCATCGCATGAGTCGAACAAGAAAGACAAGGATCGAAACAGCGAATCCCCGCCTCCACCCGATTCAATAATCCCGCAGAAATCTCATGCCCACCATTAGCATTGTGAATATATGCCTGGGCAATTTGGGTAATCGTTTTATTCATCGCCAGATTGTTTTGTCCCGTCGCAATAATCAAATTTACTCGTTCGATTAGACCGTTTTCATCTACTTGATAATGATGAAACAGCGTCCCCCGTGGAGCCTCACTCACCCCGACCGCATTTAGCTGATTTACGCCACCGTGAGCGCGGACTCGACT
>JAJAYU010000014.1 GCA_026786125.1 Chamaesiphon sp. | reverse complement strand
GTTTTTTTTGTCAAAAACCCGTGGGTTACCCTTCAGGGGCCCCCTTATTAATTTTTTTTGTGGGGGGGCCTTGTTTTAGTTTTTTTATTTCACTTGGGGGATATAAAAAAACGCCGCTTCATGGGTACCCACGGGTTATCGCAGTAACAATACTTACGCTTTAGGAGCCAAATTGAAGAGAGTGGTGATATCTTTGATTGCTTGACCGTAGTTGCGAATCGCGCCCGGGTAGTCATTGTTTCCAGCGGCTTCATCGATTTTATTCAAGTGTCCGAAGATTTCTTTGCTCGTTGCTAAGGCTTTTTCTTTGGTACCTGGTAATAACTGTTTTGACAAGGCGGACATCAGGATGCGGATGTCGCCCAAAGGCCCGTGGATGAAAGATTTGACGTTGTTCCAATCACGCTTTTGAATCATGGTAGCGAGTTCGGGAAGTCGATCGGTCAATGCGGTAACATTTTTAGTGGTAGTTTGAATTTGTGCCAGTTGTGTCGGGCTATAAGTGGGAGCCTTTGCTTGGGAGCCATCGCCACAGCTCACAACAAAAACAGAAATAAACACCAGCAAGATCGATATCAGTGGCCGAAATAGAGACATAATTGTAAGAGCTTGATTAAATTAATCGATTATGATTCCAGCATACTAGAATTGCCAGTTAATCCGCAATCCATCTGTTTTACACTGCCTTAGGCTCTAGCAGAAATTTACCATAATTCACAATTGACAATTGACAACTAGATCGCAAATTTGATGTTTAGAGTATTTACAAAAGACTACGACTGTAAATTTGATCGCTGGACGGATGCTTTAAATGCTGGAAATTCGCTCAAATCCAAGTGCAAGAATTTATTCCAAGATGTACGGATTTTTGATGGCGAGGAGTTAATTTGGATCTATAGTCGATCGCATACATATCCGATGTATATTGGCGCGGGGGTATATGACAAACTGGCGAGACAATTCTTGCTCGAAAATGCACCAATGATCGAGGTAGAAGTTGATGACGCAGAAATTAATGATCCAGAACAAGCTTGAATCGTTTCCTGGCTGGCAAGGACGGTTGGAATTAACCTATCGTCATCACCAGCCCAAAACCCAGGTGATTCACAATCAAGGCACCGCCCCACTGAAGGTACAACGATCTTTTTATCCTGAAGATCTGGCAATTTGTCACAATACAATTTTGCATACGGCTGGCGGAATTGTCGGTGGAGATAGACTTCAAATCGATATCGATCTTCAACCCGCAGCTCGTGCGGTGATTACCACTGCGGCTGCTGGTAAAATCTATGGCAGTAATGGCACTCCGGCAACTCAATCGATCGTCCAGAATATCGGTGAAAATGCCTGTCTAGAGTGGCTACCCCAAGAAAACATCGTCTTTAATCAAGCAATCTTTCACCAGCACTTACGAGTCAATTTAGCTGCGACAGGGAGTTGGTTGGGATGGGAGATAAATCGATTCGGGCGAACTGCACGGGGCGAAAGATTTACCCAGGGTGAATGGAAATCAGCAACGGAAGTATACAGGGAGGGCAGACCAATTTGGATCGATCGACAGGTATTATATGGTGATGAACTGGTCGATAGTCCTCATAGTTTGGCAGGGCATTCGATCGTCGGTAGTCTCGCTTGGATTGGGATGGAAGTGAGCAAGGATCTCGTAATTGAGGCTCGCGATCTCTTCGACGGCCAACCTAGTAAAATAGGAGTTACCCGCCTGACAGAGGGATTATTGTGTCGTTATCGGGGTGATTCTACGACAGAGGTTCGCCAGTGGTTTACCGCCGTTTGGCACCTGCTGCGTCATTCATTGCTCGACAGCCCACCCCTTCATTTAAGGGTATGGCAATAATTTAATGGGTAAATTCCAGATTTAAAACCTCGGTGGAAGTGCGAAATATGGTGGGCACTGTCTTGATCCACTATCCACTATCCACCATTCACCATCCACCAACATGCAACTTTCACCTCAAGAAAAAGATAAGCTTCTAATTTTCACAGCCGCATTAGTCGCAGAACGTCGCAAAGCTAGAGGATTGAAACTGAACTATCCCGAAGCGGTTGCATACATCTCTGCGGCGATTCTAGAAGGTGCTAGGGATGGACAGACGGTAGCCGAATTAATGAATTATGGTAAAACGCTGCTGACTCAGGATGATGTAATGGAAGGCATCCCCTCGATGATCCATGATGTCCAAGTTGAAGCTACCTTCCCCGATGGGACAAAATTAGTCACCGTGCATGATCCGATCTTATGACAAGTCAGACTTTTTATATTTCACCATTGATTCGGATTACGTTGAGCTTGCTGTACATCTCGCTGACGAGTCCCCTGCCTTTTTTAGCCACCTTTACCCATGCAGAGGTTCCAGCTTGGCTATTGTGGGTGGGTATTGGGCTAGGATTTACGGCATTGCAGGGCGGTTTGAGCCAAAGAGTTGTCGTAAACGATCGATCGATTGGTGTTAATTATCCCATTTGGGTGCCAACTTTCTTGGTCAAAAGTTGGGAATTGACTTGGAGCAATATTAAAGAATTAAAAATGCGGACGACTGGACAGGGTGGATTAGTTTATTATTTTATTAACCACAATGGGCAGGGTTTCTTATTACCGATGCGGGTAGCTGGCTTTAATAGCTTGGTTAAACTAATTCAAACATATAGTTTGATCGATACAACTGATGTTCGTCCCCTTTCCCAACCCTGGATGTACTTTGCTCTATTGGGATTAACTGGATTTTTATTACTAACTGATATCTGGACAATTTGGACGGCAATTGGTTAGGGAATAGGGGATAGGGAATAGTGAATTCATCTAACTCCCAATTTTCATACTCCCAACTCCCAACTCTCATACTCCCAACTCCCAACTCTCATACTCCCAACTTTTATGGTTGACTCATTTGCCCAGCACTATCATCAGCGCACAAAATACGATCCAGAGACGATTGCAGCCAAAAGTCAGGGATTGGACTGGAGTAAGCAACCATCGCC
>JAJAYU010000013.1 GCA_026786125.1 Chamaesiphon sp. | reverse complement strand
TCGTAATGTTCGCAGGCGACGCGCACCTGTGCCCACACTGCTTCGGGGTACATTTTCATCAACGGTAAATAACCGTGAGTCGCACCGCAGGTAATGATTTCGAGATTATTACTATCTAAAAATCCTTTGAACGCACCGATTAAATCTCGATTGTGTCGTTCCCAAGTTTTGCGAATTGCGGCGAATTCTTTGACATAATACTCTGCTAAGTACTTGAGATGCCCATTGTCTTTGTTGGTGTCAATCTCTTTGAGGGCTAATTCTTCTAGCTTGCCCAGATGCTCATCATAGCGGTCTTGCAGCAGCGGATCGCGGAGCATCGACACCAATGGCGGAGTCATGCTCATCGTGATTTTGAAGTCGATTCCGTCCCGTTTTAATCCCTCAAAAACGTGAAGCAGCGGAATATAAGTCTCTGTGATGGCTTCATACAGCCATTCTTCTTCGAGAACGAAGTCGCTCTCAGGGTGCCGAACAAAGGGGAGATGAGCGTGTAAGACTAACGCAACATAACCGAGTGGAGTACTCATAGGGATAGCGTGTGGGAACAGCGAACGGCAGATCGGAAGACACTACCGTTAATATTATCTAGGCTTTACGTCCCCTTTTATTTATTATTTGTGATTTGTTGTTGGTTTGTGCCCAGACTTAGAGCCTCTGTGTGGGGTGAAGTGAGTAATCACTCTCATAGATCGAAAAGTTACATTTTCTTATATAAGATTAACTTTTTGTTAACAAAAGTCAAGATTTAGTTCATACTTGTCCTAATTGAATTTTAGTCTCGATTACTATTCAATCTATTTATCGGGTCTCCAAGGTCATTCACAATGGGTCTGCCCACGTAGAGACTAAGCCTATGAGGATGAATGTCAATAGATCGTTATCCATGCAGTAAATCCAAATCGTTACAGCTATTACTGTTTCTCGATGAGCGGATGACTAGTCATATCCACAATCAGGAAATCCGCGACAAGTTAGCGATCCTAAATGTTGAGGATAGTTTTGAACTGGAAGTTGTAGATGTTGGCAAACAACCAGATTTAGCCGAACATTATCGAGTAATTGCGACACCTGCGCTACTCAAACTTTCTCCTAAACCCCGCCAGATTTTAGCGGGTAGTAATTTAATCGATCAGATTGATAATTGGTGGGAACGGTGGCAAGAAGAACTATCTGCCGAGGGCGGCGATCTGGTCGATCCTAGTGGTGATTTGGCAGGGTTGAATTGCCAAGTACCAAAACAATTGCTACTAAGTGATTCACACAGTTATGTGAGTAAAGTAATTAAGCTAACTGATGAAATTTTCACGCTTAAACAGGAAAAATCAGAGTTACTTGATCGATTAAAATTGCAGGATCGAGCGATGTCTGTCCTCGCTCACGATCTGCGTAATCCATTGACAGCATCGGCTTTAGCATTAGGTACATTAGAAATCATCCACAATCCCCAGGATTATCGCGCCAACTCTTTAGATCCAGTAAAAGTTGCCAGATTGATCGATCGAGCACGCACCCAGTTACAATCGATCAATCAATTAGTTAATGATATTCTCCAGCCGAGAGCAACTACTAGTAATCAACTAGATATATCTCTTCAGAAGCTCAACCTTGGTGAACTAGTTGTGGATGTAGTAACTCAATTGAAGGCTCAATTTAAAACTAAAGATCAAGTTATTCTCACTGATATTCCGCAAGATATTCTACCCGTCTATGGGGATGTAGCCAAGTTACGTCAGGTAATTGTGAATCTATTAGATAATGCGATCAAATATACACCCGATCGCGGTCAAATCAAGATCAGTGCTCTCCATCGCACAGCTCAAACTATTCAGGTGAGTATCGCGGATAATGGATTGGGAATTCCGGCCAAAAACCAAAAATTTATCTTCAATGATCGCCACAGACTCGATCGAGATCTAGCCCAATCTGGCTACGGCATCGGTTTATCTGTCTGCCAGCAAATTGTTCGCGCCCATTATGGCCAAATTTGGGTAGAGTCCTCCCCTGGAAAAGGGAGTGTGTTTAATTTTACACTTTTGGTACATCAGGGATAGAAGTTAGGGAATAGGGAATAGATCTGTAGGTTGGGTTGAAGAATGTTGGCGGAGCCTCTCCTTCAGGAGACAACCCAACGCACTTAACTACTCACCAGCCAAGGTTTGAGCTGTTTAGACGAACGATTTGCAATTTTACCAGCCGTTCGGAGAATCTGACAGGCGAGAATGGCGGCACCAAAACCATTGTCGATATTGACTACGCCGATGCCAGCAGCGCAAGAATTGAGCATTGTCAATAGTGGGGCAATCCCACCAAAACTTGCACCGTAGCCGATACTTGTCGGCACCGAAATTACGGGACAATCGGCTAAACCAGCGACAACACTCGGTAATGCTCCTTCCATTCCAGCAACGACGATCAACACATCGGCATCGTCGATGATCTGCCGATTGGCGAGGAGTCGATGAATCCCTGCGACACCGACATCCCAGAGCTTTTTCACCTCAAAGCCGCAGAGACTAGCCGTACAAGCAGCTTCCTCTGCCACGGGTAGATCGGCCGTACCTGCGGTGAGAATCGTAATTTTACCCAAACGAGTCTGAATGGGTGTTGCAGCGGGGAGAGCGCAAATTTGGGCCATTTGGTAATAGACTAAATCGGGGATATGCTGATGAAGTTCGGCGTAGACTGCTGGAGTAATCCGCGTTGCCATGACTACCGATTGCTGTTGGCGCATGACTTGAATAATTTTGACAATCTGGATGGGTGTTTTGCCCAAGCCCCAGATTACTTCAGGAAACCCCGTGCGCTGTTGGCGAGTCCGATCGATCTTGGCAAATTCATCGATCGATTCGTATCCTTGAGATTGTAGTTCTAATAATGCTCGATCGGGCGTAATTTCCCCAGCAGCAACGGCAGTAAGTAAAACTTGAAGCGACTCTGACATAATTAATTAGTTGGTAATTGATAATTGATAATTGATAATTAATTAGTTGATAGCTAATATTTGATGGGAGGGTTTTTAGGGTGAGGATTGAATCTCTAATCTTTGTGAAATATTTGGGGGACTTAACCCCAGATTAAACGATAATTTGAACATGAAGAAATCATTGGTGATTCGGGGCAAAAATTTTGACTGGGGTAGTCGAACCTATGTGATGGGGGTTTTGAATGTTACTCCCGATAGTTTTAGCGATGGGGGTGCATTTCAGACGGTGAATGCAGCGACTATTCGAGCGGTTGAGATGGTTGCCGCAGGTGTAGACATCATCGATATCGGCGGGGAGTCTACCAAGCCAGGTGCGATACCTGTAGATACAGCAACGGAATTGGCGCGGGTAATTCCGGTGATTGCAGCCATCCGTCAGGATCCAATCATTGGACAAATCCCAATCTCGATCGATACTACCAAATCGGCGGTAGCTCAAGCGGCAATCGTGGCTGGTGCAGATACGATCAATGATGTCTCTGGTGGCGTGCTTGACAGTCAAATGTTTGCGATAGTTGCTCAGTTGAATGTGCCATACATGATGATGCACATGCGCGGTACGCCAGCAACGATGCAACAGATGACCGATTATCAGGATATTGTCGCAGAAATCATCGCTTTCTTGGACATCCAGATCGATCGAGCAATCCAGACTGGCATCGATCGATCTCAGATTATCATCGATCCAGGGATTGGATTCGCCAAAACATACCACCAGAATATCGAATTAATTCGCCAGCTCGACAAATTTCAGGTGCTAAATCTGCCCCTATTAGTCGGTGTATCGCGCAAAAGCTTCATTGGCAAGATTCTCGACCAACCAGACCCTTCTCAACGATTGTGGGGCACCGCAGCAGCTTGTTGTGCGGCAATTGCCAATGGTGCAGATATCCTACGGGTACATGATGTGGCAGAAATGGTTGATGTTAGTCGGGTTGCTGATGTGATGTGGAGAAAATCGGGATTAATCGATCGATCCGACCGATAATTGGGATAGAGCCACAACCAAGGTAGCAAAAAACAACAGTGCAGATTGAATCATCCCTGGCGAATATATTGACTCCGACGGCGATTGCGCTGGGTAATTTTGACGGCATTCATCGGGGTCATCTGGAGGTGATTCGACCTGTTTTAGCAGATAATAGCGGTGCTTATAAAACAGTAGTTAGTTTCGATCCCCATCCCCAGCAGTACTTTACCGGACAACAACGCCAATTACTTACGCCCCACCAAGAGCGGGAAATAATTTTAGAACAGTTGGGGATTCAACAACTGATTTTATTACCATTCGATCGAGACTTGGTGAAATTATCTCCCCAGGAATTTGTTGATCGAATTGTCGATCGGCAATTACAAGCTAAATTTATTAGTGTGGGTGAAGACTTTCGGTTTGGCAATCAGCGGGCTGGGAGTGCCAAGGATTTGGTGACGCTGACGGCTGAAATTGATATCCCGACGCGGATTGCCGCATTGGAAACCAATGGTGATAGTCGGATTAGTAGCTCACAGATTCGCGCGGCATTACTCGCGGCGGATTTGACTCTAACTCAAGCATTATTAGGTCGATATTACTCGATCGTCGGTACAGTCGTAAACGGTCAAGAAATTGGTAGATCGATCGGCTTTCCGACTGCTAATCTCAAGTATCCTGCCGAAAAGTTTTTGCCGCGTCAGGGCGTATATTGTGTGCGGGTAGATACACCTGGAGCTAGTCAATTACCAGGGGTGATGAATATCGGCAAACGTCCGACAGTCGATGGTGTCAATACCACTGTAGAAGTCCATCTGCTCAATTGGGAGGGGAATTTATATGGGCAACAACTGATCGTATACCTGCATCACTTCATTCGATCGGAACAAAAATTCCCTTCATTAGTTGCTCTCACCGAGCAAATTCAAGCTGATTGTGATACTGCTAGAGAATTTTTTAAGGTCAGTGACAAATTAGGTATCTAGTATAATGGGTGGATGGTGGATAGTGGATGGTGAATTTCTATTTCTTTGATCGGAGTCGTGGGTTAAAATTACAGATAACAGAAGCAAGCATTAGCGAGGCTAATCCATGACAACTTCGCCACTAGTCAAAACTGCTCAGACAGTAATAAGTAACCCGATTAAAAAACGCAATCCGACGATCGAGGACTTTAAGTTTCGGGATGGTTTGCCGTCGGCAGAAGAGTTACCAGATTCAGATGGAAAAGCGGTGGATAGTGAATTACAAGAATTGATTCCAGGGCTGCTCAAGGCAATTCTAATAGACTTGTGGGACGATCGATCCAATTGGTTGTTTAGCATTGATATGGGTTTTTATTATCACCCAGATCAGCCCGTAATTGCTCCTGATGGCTTGTTGAGCTTGGGAGTAGAAGATATTGAGGATGAGTGTTTGCGATCGAGTTATGTATTGTGGGATGAGCAAGTAATTCCCCTGTTTGCACTAGAAATTGTTTCCAAAACACCTGGCAAAGAACAGACTAAAAAATTTGAAATTTATCGATCGATTGGGATTTTGTATTATCTCGTCTATGCACCGCTGCGTAAACGCAAGACTAAATTTCAACTATATAAGTTGATTGATGGTGATTATGTTTTGCAAAGTGAGGGTCAGCAGCCATATTGGATGCCAGAAATCGGTCTGGCGATTGGGGCGGAGCGGCGGATCTATCAGCGGAGTCAGCGCGAGTGGCTGTATTGGTATGACCAAAATAGTTTGCGGTATCAAACTCCCACGGAAAGGGCTAAAGCCGCATCACAACGTGCTCAAGCTGAATCCCAACGGGCTGAAGTTGAGTCTGAACGTGCTCAAGCTGAATCTGAACGGGCTAACCTGGCGATCGCGGCACAGACAGCAGTGGAGCGAGAAAATATAGTATTACGGCAACGATTACGCGATTTGGGAATAGATCCAGATGCATAAGTTCACATAGTAATTCACTCGAATATAATCCCTCGATAGACTTGTTCGATGGGGAAACTTAGCTGAATACTTTTAAGCTCGATTACCGAAGGTAGGTCTTTGACACGTAGCAATCTCCGACGAAGCGTCAACCTGCTCTAGCTTAGATCCATCTGGAACTAAGCACTAGGAAATCATCGCCGTTCACGGCGGTGAGGATGTCAACAAAGTATCACCAGCGGGATGGTTGACGCGGAATTAGCGAGGTTTGGGCGATCGATAGTTGTATTCTGTTCAACATCTGGGCAGCATCTGTTAATATCGTCTCAAATCCGATTAATCCTCATGACTCGCTTCCCTCACGACCAATTCGCCAAAGACTGTTTGGAATCCTTATTATCCCCGTTGGGACAAGTTCAGACATCGCTCAAAATTAGTGGTGAAGTGCGAGAAATGGATGTTTACTTTACCCCAGATCCGAGTTTATCACCAGCAGCGGATTTAGGACTATTAGGTCAATGTGCCAGCACTCCGGCTGTCTTTGAGCCTTATCGAAATTCGGTGAAGGTGCCACAAATTCGGGCTTGTATATCCAAACTTTACGATCTCCACAGTCAGCTAATTCGGGAAGCTAAACGAAATCATCAACCTGAGCCAGGAGAAGATACGTTACCAATGTTGTGGATTTTAACCCCGACTTTATCCGCTAGCATTTTGGCGAATTTCGGTGCGAAATTAGATCTGGAAAATTGGGGTGAAGGGGTGTATTTGCTACCACCAGCTTTGAAGACAGGAACTATTGTAATTCATCAATTACCAAAAACACCGGAAACTATCTGGTTTCGATTGTTGGGTAAAGAGCGGGTACAAGCACGGGCAATTGATGAGGTCAGAGCGTTCCCTGATGATAATCCTTATCGGAATAATGCACTGGAGTTATTGGGGAATTTACGAGTTATATTAGAAGCTAGAGAGACGATTGAACCAGATGAGCAGGAGTTGATTATGCAGTTATCGCCGTTGTATTTGGAGAAGATTCAGGCTGCGGAACGGGTTGGTGAAGCTAGAGGCAAGGCTGAGGGTGAGGCTGGACTGATTGTACGGCAATTGACTCGTCGGTTTGGGTCGATCGAGGTTGAGGTTTCAGAGCGAATTCAGCAATTAAGTATTGCTCAGTTGGATGATTTGGGTGAGGCGTTGCTTGATTTTACTAGTTTGGCTGATTTGGCGGGATGGTTGGCGCGGAATTAATGAAGTATGGTCGATCGATAGTTGTATGCTAGTCGAGCGACTACGATCAGTATTTTCTCGATCAAAACTAATTGGCTAGACTTTAACTGACTAATAAACCCGTGATTTAGTAATTCATCTGGAATTTCTAGAGTGATGGTTGCCATGATGAAATGGGAAAGGATTGATAAACTATAACAAAACCCCACAACTCCCTATTAAATAGAGTAGTGCAAAGGCATGATTCGTGGGCATTCAGCACTTTAAGATTGCTAGTGTCTTGACAAACCAGATGTGTAGCTACATATTAGTAGTTGTACGAAGATGAGGAGTCAAAATTGCAGTGGATCTGGGATGAAGAAAAAAGTCGGATTAATAAGCGAAAGCATGGGTTGAGTTTTGAGGCTGCTCAATATGTATTCTTAGATCCGCTTGCGGTCAGCCGTATGGACTCATTTCCAGAGGAAGAACGCTGGCAAACGATCGGGCTAGTCGGTCAATTGACTATATTTGTGGTACATACTTGGTCGGAATTTGACCCGACAACAGGGGTAGAAACAGGGCGGATCATCAGCGCACGAAAAGCCACAATTTATGAACGGAGAACGTATGAAGAAGGAACATTCTAATCCAGTACCAGCAGAGATCCAGGCTGAAATTGATGCTCTAGTGGCTTTGCCAGAAGCTGAAATCGATACTAATGATTTACCAGAAGTACGCGACTGGCGGGGTGCCAAGCGTGGGGTGTTCTATCGACCGATTAAGCAGCAAATAACGCTGCGGCTAGATGCGGATCTTGTGGACTGGTTCAAAAATCATCATTTGCAGGATGAAGGGTATCAAACTAGGATCAATCGCGCTTTGCGTGAATATGTAGAGTCAGCAAGGAGTTGATTATGCAGTTATCACCGTTGTATTTGGCGAAGATTCAGGCTGCGGAGCGGGTTGGTTTTGAGCTTGAATCGGTGCTAAAAAACAGATCGATTGTAGTGAGGTCAGACCAAATTTCGTGCTGGACATGAGCAGAATTTGGTGATGCACTCACTATTAACTCACTCGAAGCCAATTCCGCGATAGATTTGCTCGATCGGGAAACTAAGCTGAATACTTTTAAGCTCAACAGTATCACCAGCCCGATAGTTGCTAATCACCCATTCTCCAGCATCATTTTTGTGATAAAGATCGATCGCGATCGATTTGGCACTAACCAAAATGTAATCTTGGAGAACTGGATTACGGCGATATCGATAAAATTTTTCGCCACGGTCATAAGCCTCGGTGCTATCCGATAGTACCTCAACAATCAAACATGGATAAGCAATGTATTGAGTATTATTCTTATCCCGTTTGTCGCAAGTTACACTGCCATCTGGATAACTATAGTCGTCAGTTTCTAGAATGTTAATTATGGCATGAGAATTAAGGGTTTTACAGCTACTACCATCTAAATGACTATCTAGCATAGCTGTGATTTTGATGGCAATTTGACTATGATTAATAGTCCCACCAGTCATGGCATAAACTTCACCATCAATATATTCATGACGCTCTAATTGTTGTTCCTCCCAGGCAAAATATTCTTCGGGAGTGAATCGGGGGGGATAATCTTTTACCGCAACCATCTTTAAGACCTCAAATTAATTCAAATTACTAATAAACTCATGACTCAGTTAATAACTGAATCAGTGGAAATACGCGTTTGGTAGATTGGCTGCTGCTATAGATTATAACAAAACCTCACAATCTATGAACTAAGAATAAATAATCACTTGACAAGACCTCGAAAGCGAACAAATCCGTAGGAAGTATTTGGTAATCCAGGCGAATCAGCCTTAGGAATATTGCCTAAATAGACAACAACAGCTCCATTGTCATTGGGACCATTGCAAACTTTTTTGGTGGGATCTGTAGTTGGAAAATATTGAGCATAATCACCATAAGTAGGTTCTTGCTGTGGTAAAAAATATCTGGCGATATCACCATCAGCCACGTTGGTATAAGCATTCAGACTACCATTTCTGTAAATGGCGATACCTCGATCGGCACCAGGTAAACCACCGCTACCAACTGGGATGCTGTTAAAAGCTTTGTCGATAAAGGTGACATTATTCGGTATTCGATCGCAAAATAAGACATTATGAGCAGTAGCAGTTCCAGTAGAGAGAAAATAGATGGTGTACTCCACCGTGTCGGCAGGTTTTACGAGTCCGCCATTGGTTTGTCCCACCGGATAGCTATTGACTGGGGTAGGCCATTTTGGACGAGTATCATTAGTATCACCAGGGTCATCGACAAAAGCATCTAGAACTCTCCCGTCATTAGGATTAACTGGCTGATTATTAATGCCAGTAATTCGTTTCACCAAAATAACGGTGGGGGAAGTAGCTAGAACGGTCGCAGTGGTTGGGTCGATCGAATTATTCTGAGCTTGGAGCACACTATCCACAGGGACGATTACATCAGTGGGTAAATTGGTGGTGGTTCGATCGACATTATCGGTTTTAACCCCTGCTGCGATCAATTCGGTGCCAGTTGCGATCGATTGATTGCTCAGGATGATAGCTGCTGGAGTTCCAGCTTTAATCTTGACGGGAATACTCACGGTGATCACTCCACCTGGTAACAAGGTGATCGGGCTACTCAAAAGATTGTTGGTGGTTGCACCCAAACTACCTGCACCTGTATAACTAGAATTTTTGGCAGGAATAGTAGAGCCTTGGGCTGTATTAATTGTGATGGTTTGGGCACCATTACTAGTTATTGCTACATTCGATGGCAATAGATCGGCGATCTGAAAATTGGTGATATTTGTTGAACTATTGTTGATATAAGATAGCGTCCAAGTCAAAGTATCACCAATACTAATAGTGGCACTATTGTCGGCATCAACAGTCAGCTTGACCGACTTAAAGCCTTGAACTAAAGGCAATATAACCGTAGCTTGAGCAGTCGCACTAGCCTCCCTAGTCCCATTAGCTGGTGTGCCTATCGTCTCGACCACTACATTAGCCGTATTAGTTGTGCCGTCGGAATTGTCTTGGGTATAGATATCCTGGTTATTATTATTTAGATAAACTTGGTTCTGAGTTGCGGCAGTATTATCATTAGGCGAGGTATTGCCGATCGTCACACTCACCGACTGACCAATAGTAGCAGTAGAATTGATTTTGATCGGTACCCGAATAGTGACCGATCCACCAGCGGGAATAATACCGTTTTTAGCTAATAAGCCACCTGTTGTTCCTGTTGCAGTATCTGGGCCAGTGCGTTTGCCACCTGCGGGTACAGAGACAGGAGTGGGCAACACAACATTGGTGCCGGTCAGTTTATAGGCAATGATTTGAATCGGATTGTTGGTTTGGTCAAATGTCCCACCACTGCTGACATTAGCTGGAGAGTCTGGAATAAAAAACTGGGTCGGGTCGTTACCCACATTGGTAATCAGGTAGTCGTAGTAGACAATATCACCAGCATTGATGGTGCCATCTCCTTGATAACTACCCCCATTCGTTACTGTGGTAGCGGCTTCGGATACGGTGATACTGGTAACATTAATTCCGGCTACTTCTGCTACGGTTAATGTCACCTTATCGGACTCGATCGATTGAGTAGTTTGAGCCTCAGTATTATCGTTTTGATAAGAACCTGTCGCTTGGTTTTCGATGACTGTGCCTGCATTGGGAACAGCGATCGCTGGATCCAACCACAGGCAGATCTGAACGCCGATCGATAGAGCAATAAGGAGAAGATAATGATATTGTTTAAGTTGATCGGGAGACATAAGTGGCAGGTTAATTCAAAGTTTGGAGTTCGGGGTGATAATCTTGGAGAACTTTGCTACTGTTGATTTGCCGTCTCCAGGCTTGGATCGCTAGGGATTGACTTTGGTTTTGAACCGGAAGTAGCCATAGGAATTGGCTGTACCCGGACTCGTCGCGCTCGGTAGCGAGATCAGAGTGTCTTGAACACTACTGGTGCCAGTGATATCGATTACCACTGTGCCATTATTGGTGCCGCTAATCGTGGGAGCTGGACAGTTGGAGATCGTCCCTGTACTAGTGTCTAGTTGAGCGCGATCGACTGTAGGGTCTAGGCCTTTGGTGAGATACCGCACCGGATTTGAGCCGAGCTGATACTCGATATCTTTGCCTGTACCATAGGCATCACTGACAAAAGTTTGTGCCCCGACGATCCGATCGCAGATGCGGACATTTTTGGCATTCATCCCGCCAGAATTGAGAAAGTAAATCGTATATTCAACGGTATCGCCAGGTTTGATCCGTCCGGCATCATAAGCACCGACT
>JAJAYU010000012.1 GCA_026786125.1 Chamaesiphon sp. | reverse complement strand
CTAACTTTATTAAATGCTTTTATGAAATCATCCCATGTATCTACAGATTCCATTAGAGTAATATTTGTTGCTTGCGATCTTTATGGTGTTAGATCGTTTTATGTTGGGTGATGTTCTTTTGATCGATAGTGGATATTCGACCGATCCTAATTAATCTCGATCGAGCCTATCAGTATGCAATCGTTATAGTGTTCGATCAATAATGGATATTTGATCGACGATAGTTAATCGAGTAGTTCAGAAAGCTAGGCATCTATCGATCGAGGAATTACCTGAATCAATCCAGTCTGGAAAGCTCGATCGTAAGTGATGATTGGTAAGTTCTCGATTTCAGCTTCGAGCCGGAAGTCTACCCATTGCTCATAGAGATCCTTTTGACCGAATGTTGATGGCTCGAAGCGCATGAGTTGAGTTAATTCCCAGCTCGATGAATCTCGACTGCTGCAATATCTGTGCATATTCTTCAACAATCTGCTTTGCTTCAGGCAGTTTGCCGATTCGATACTTTGTGGCGATTTCCCAGGCGGAAACACTGCTGATAATAAGTCGGTGGCTTGGGTTGCCAACGATCTCTCGACATTCGGTATCTAGTTTGCGATAGTTAAATAGCCACCATATCAGAACATGAGTATCGAGTAAGTAGCTTATTCCCATGTTTGTAGTTCCTCTTCTGGCAGGGGTTCAAAAAAAGCATCTCTAAGTTCTCCAGCAATTAACCCAGGCGTGCGAGGTTGTGCAGCTTCTTGTCCTAATCCCAATCGAAAGTAGTGAATTAGGTCATACAGTTCTGCCAATTTGTCTTCAGGAATATCTTGCAGTTCTTGAACAATTTTCTGGATCAGCATAAGTTCAACTCTCTAGTCGTTAGTGAAAATATCTAATATCTAACTATATCCGAATGCACAATAAATTTTTGATAAACTGAGTGATTATTCGATCGGTAAAACTTTAAAAGATGGTATTCTTGGTCGTGCCTACCCACTTTTTAAACTCTCATTTTTATCGATTCCTGATTTTATATGATGAGCTAGCGATCTCCCTATTGATTCGACTCCCGCACAAATAATGGATCAATTCTCCGGAAGGTAAGACTGATCCGACCTTCTAGCACATTAGCTCTTTTGATCGCATGGCTCCAGAATTCTTGAGTGCGCTGGCTCATATAGAGGAGTGAGCCGTGAGCTAAGAGATATTGGAGCCTTTGGGAGTAGTCGGTTGTCGATCGAAACGACAACTTCCGATCGACACCCAGGGAAATAATGATAATCTGGGTATTAGCTTCAAGATTATCAATTTCGTCGGAGTGGAAGCCCATCTTGTCGCGTCCGTCTTTGTAATAGTTGATCAAACAACTATTCGGCTCAAATCCCAAAGTTTCCTTCAGTCGCGCACACAAAGGGAGCAGAAGAGAGTGCATCGGCTGGTATTCATAAGTCAAACCAGAATAATTGTAAGGTAGCCCAAAACAGGCAGTTTTCCGCGCACTGATCCGCAAATCCCAGTCAATCCGATCGCGTAATTTGTTGTATAGTTCAGTGGCTGCTGCTGGGGATAGATAACCTGGATTGATCGTAACTTCTGGCTCGGTCATTGAATCAGTTGACACTTCGGCTCATTTCGGCTCCGCTCAATGCAAGCCGCTCAGTGTAAGTAGTTAATATTTAGTAGCGATATCTATTGTAATTTACTTAGATCTAAATACTCAGCAATTGAATCAGCTAACTGATCGAAAATTTCTTCGCGTTGGGTTGAATAATCTGGTATCTCATTGGTGATCGGGGCTAGATTTTGCCGAGAGCGAATGTGGTTAAGCCAATTTCTGCGCCATTTACCATTATCGAAGATGCCGTGGAGATATGTGCCCCAGAGGGTGCGTTGTTGATCGACGATACCGAGAGTTTGATCGGTGAATAACTGCTCATACTCAGCGATATTAGCCTGTTCAGAGTGCCATTGGGTAGTACCTTGGTGGATTTCGTATCCAGCGATCGAGATGCCCTGATGAGGATAATTGCTGGTAGTAGCGCGTTGTCTAGTGGTTTTGACATCAGAGATGGTAGTTTGGAGTGGTAGCAGGTTTAAACCTGGGTATTCGCCAGCAATGCCTTCGATCCCTGTCGGATCGGCGAGGGTGGTACCAAGCATTTGGAATCCACCGCAAATGCCCATGATTGTGCCGCCGTTGGTGAGGTAATTTGGGATACTTTCAGCAATACCAGTTTGGCGGAGCCAATGGAGATCGGCGATAGTGGTTTTGGAGCCAGGTAGAATTACTGCATCACAATTATTTAGTTCATCTTTATTCGTAATATATTTGAGATTGACGGTGGGTTCAGCATCGATCGGATCAAAGTCGGTAAAGTTAGAGATGCGCGGAAATCTCACTACACCAATCGTCAAGTCTGCATTGGGTTTGCGAGATCGACGTTCTAACAAATCCAACGAATCTTCAGCAGGAAATACCTGATCTAACATCGGAATCACCCCAATTACTGGAATCCCTGTTCGCTGTTCTAACCAGGTAATTCCTGACTCTAATAGCGATCGTTGTCCCCGAAATTTATTGATCACAAATCCCTTAATCAGAGCACGTTCTTCCGGTTCTAATAATTCTAAAGTACCAACAATATGAGCGAATACTCCACCTCGATCAATATCAGCAACCAACACAGTATTTGCCTGTAAATAAGTCGCCACTCGCATATTTGTTAAATCGCGATGTTTGAGATTGATTTCGGCTGGACTGCCCGCACCTTCGCAGACAATATAATCAAATTCAGTTGCTAATTTGTCTAAACAATCAGTAATCGCTGCCCAGCCTCGATCGAAATAATCTCGATAATAATCAGCCGCTTGGACTCTGCCAACAGCCTCACCCATCAAAATTACCTGGGAAGTCATATCTCCCTGGGGCTTGAGCAAGATCGGATTCATTTCAATGCGTGGCTCTATTTTCGCCGCCCACGCTTGGACAGCCTGAGCATGACCCATTTCCTTACCATCGGCGGTAATATAGGCGTTCAGAGCCATATTCTGCCCCTTGAATGGGGTAACTTTAAAGCCCTGGCGGACTAGCAATCGACAGATTGCCGCTGTCATCAATGATTTACCTGCGTGGGAGGTAGTTCCTACTACCATGATTGATTTAGTCAATTGATTTAGTCTTCTCCCTCTCTAGTGTTAAATTAGAACTCTAGGGTAGTGAGTGGATAGTGAATAGTGAATAGTGGATTAGACAGTTGGGATCACAGATTCTCCGTGTCTATTTCTTGGGTGGGAATGGAGTAGTTAATTAATTTTTCTGCGTCGATTGTTACTTGAGCAAACTTTTTTAGACCCTTGGTAAATAATCTAAAGTACCAAGATTGACAAAGCTCTTTAACGGGGAAAACTAGATAAGTGAGCGGGTTAATTGTAACAATAATATCTCGAAAATCTCTTTTTGCTAGAGCAATCGTTGCCCAGGCGATCCAACGAGCTGACATAATCCCTGAAGGATTTAGTTGACTTTTAAATGGCCCTAAGACTAGCTTGCGGACGATACAAGGCGCATTTAATCGCCGCAGGGTAATTAAGTCACCCAGAGTTCGTTTGGATAATTCGTATAAAGGACTAAAGGCTGGATTGACTTCGGCTTCGGAAGTATTGATCCACAGTTCTTTAGTTGCTGTATCCGAAGATCTAGTAACTGTCTGAAAAAATAATTCGGTGAGTCGAAGTGTAGAAAAAGTGTTTACTTCATAAGACTCATAAATTGCGGCAGTTGATCGATCTCCATAGACATTAATACCATGATTGACGATCAAAATGTCTACTGCTTGAAGCTGAGGTAATAATTCTAATTCAGCTCCCAATTGCCAGGAGATGACTTTGACTTCTGGTTTGAAAATTGTTAATTGATTGGTGGTAATTGCGACTACCTTTGCACCTTGACTAGATAATTCTTCGATTAAGGCTTGCCCTAATGTCCCTGAAGCACCAGTTACAGCGACGACTTTGCCTTTGAGAGATAGGCTAGTACCGATGATTCGATCGACTGATGTAAAATGTCCAGCATAGTAGGCGTTGGTTTCGTCGAAGTGGTGTCGCCAGTGGTAGGTGCGATTGACACGCCACTGGGCGGGAATTCCGACGAGATCGCCAGGTTTGTGGCTGAGATCTGTGGCGAGTAGCATTCCCTGAGAACGTAAAAATGCGGGCACTAAGAAGGCAATAGAATAAATACAACCCAGCCACATCCCAGGGCTTTGAGTTACCAAGGCTAATACTGCGCCTAACCCTACCATGCACAGGGCTTCAGGCACATCGTTATACAGTTGGGACTTTTTGTATAGTTCCATATTGGCGATCGAGAAATCCCGTCGATAAGCTTTATGATGAAGCAGGTGATTCTGCTTGATAGGTTGCCAATAGTGTCCAGCGATATGGTAGAAATCTCGCACGACTTCAGCGAACAGGATCGAGATTAGCCCTAAGATAAGTTGCATGGTTAATGGATTCAATTGCAGCGATCGCGTTATTTAGATTGTTCATAAACTCAGCCCAGCTTTATTTATAACACTTGTAGATATTGAAGAAGTGAAAGCAACTCACAACTTACTGGTGGGCGAGGGCGGGTTTTTACGGTAGTTGTTGTTACAGCGTAACCATTAGCATAAACCAGCCCCTACAGATCCGTGTGTTAAAAACAGCGTCCTGGATTGAGAATATTCGCAGGATCGAATTGCTGTTTGATTTCCCGCATCAGCGGTACCGCATTTCCCCGATATCCCCACACATCTATCTGCTGCTTGACATCTACAGGTGCTTGCAAGACAGACAGAAATCCACCATTAGCTTCACAATGGGTACGAAGAGGTTTAATATTGCTGGCATCTGATAGCGCACAGACTCCAATCCCACTGCTGAGATGGATGACACCTTTGGCTGTATTGGCTGTAGATCGATCGAGTAATTCGATCGTGTCAATTGCAGCGGTCGATCGTACACCCAATTTACAGCCAATCGGTGCATCGCCCCAAATCCCCGTTTGGATGCCGCTCCACAATTGCTCTGCCTGGGATCCTTGCCAAATACCACCTTTCAAACCCAATCCTTTGCCGATGGCTAATAGCTGCTCTGACTGCTGGGCAATACTTGCGGTAATAGTGGCGAATTTTACCACCAAGCTAGGCGTATTACTAATCTCCAGATGCTTGCTAAATGCCGTGGAAAGCACGTCTACCGCGATCGGGGTCAAAGTACTCGCAAGTAAGATTTTAGCGGCGTTCCTGAGTCCTGCTGTGGCTCCGGTGAGGATGACGGTACCAGAATCGGTGGGTAATGGATAAACGCGCAAGGTTACTTCGGTGAGAATCCCTAATGTGCCATAGGAGCCAGTAAACAGCTTCATCATGTCATAGCCCGCAACAT
>JAJAYU010000011.1 GCA_026786125.1 Chamaesiphon sp. | reverse complement strand
GTCGATCTCGGCGGGACGATGCGATTGGGACTATATGCCTGTCGGATCGAACCCAATACCCTTGCCCACAAGCTCTATCAACAAGAAGCGATCTACGAACGCCATCGCCATCGCTATGAGTTCAACAATGCCTACCGCAATCAGTTCCTCGAAAGTGGCTATCTGATTAGTGGTACATCTCCAGATACACGATTAGTCGAAATCATCGAGCTGCCGACTCATCCATTTTTTATTGCCACCCAATTTCACCCCGAATTCCAGTCTACGCCGAGTGTGCCCCATCCCTTATTTAAGGGATTGATGTCCGCAGCTTTGGCCAAAATTGGTCATGTAGTACTAGAAAAAATCGATGAATAAGAGTGTGAAAGTAGTATAGAAAGACTCTAATTTGATAATTTCGGTGTTATTTGATCGACGATCTTAAGTATTGATTTGGTATTCAAAGTAACAGATATAAAGCAAAAGATATCAGAGTATATCTCTCAGAGATGGAGGTCGAATTAAACTTCGATCAAGTGTGTTTCAAAAATACATAATTTTCCCAATCTTGCTAGGATCCAACTTTTTTGGTTCTGCACTTCTTTATACAGTTTGCTAAGAATTTTATGCCGAAGACACTTTTTAAAGTCGATCTGACCAAGCCGATGAGCGAACAAGAGTTACCCGGTCACAATCGCTGGCATCCAGATATCCCCGCGATTGCTTCAGTCAATCCTGGCGATGTCTTTAGGATTGAATGTAAAGATTGGACCGATGGGCAGATCAAAAACAATGACAGTGCTGATGATATCCGCGATGTGGATTTATCGATCGTCCATGTCTTGAGCGGTCCGATTTGGGTCAATGGTGCCGAACCAGGTGACATTCTGGTCGTCGATATCGTCGATATCGGTGCCCTCCAAGGCGATGAATGGGGCTTCACAGGTATTTTCGATAAAAAGAATGGTGGTGGTTTTTTGACAGACCATTACCCGACTGCGGCTAAAGCAATTTGGGATTTGCAGGGGATTTACACCAGTTCTCGACACATTCCTGGGGTCAAATTTGCGGGGATTACTCATCCTGGTTTAATTGGTTGTGCCCCATCCCATGAGTTGCTCGCCAAATGGAACAAGCGCGAAGCTGAACTAATGACCACCCAGCCCGATCTCCGTACTTACGGGGCTGGCATCAATATGGATGGAGTGCCCGTCTTGGCAGCACTGCCCAATCCATTGAATGCGGTGTTGGGGACATTACCCCAATCTGAATACGAACGGGTCGCTGCTGAAGCTGCTCGGACGATTCCACCCCGCGAACATGGTGGAAACTGCGACATCAAGAATCTATCTAGGGGAACTCGGATCTACTTCCCTGTCTATGTGGAAGGCGGAAAACTCTCAATGGGCGATATCCATTTCTCCCAAGGCGATGGCGAGATTTCGTTCTGTGGCGCGATCGAAATGTCGGGATTTATCGATCTGCATGTGGACATTATCAAAGGCGGCGTTGAGAAATACGCAATGGTCAATCCGATCTTCAAGCCCGGTCCAGTCGAGCCAAACTACTCAGAATTCCTGGTGTTTGAAGGGATTTCTGTGGATGAGTTTACTGGTAAGCAATATTTTATGGATGTCCACATTGCTTACCGTCAAGCTTGTTTAAATGCGATCGCTTATCTGAAAAAGTTTGGATTTACCGGAGAGCAGGCCTACTTATTGTTGAGTTGTGCGCCGATTGAAGGGCGAGTCAGTGGGATTGTCGATATTCCAAATGCCTGTTGTACGCTGGCAATTCCGACAGCGATTTTCGATAAAAATATTCTGCCAGTGTGAGTCAATCTATGCCTCTTTATGAATTTCGATGCGATGGATGTGGTGTTTTTGACATGTGGAGATCGATGTCTGAGTCTAGCAATCCGGCTAATTGTCCGGATTGCAATGAACGCGGCAAACGGATCTTTTCACCACCGATGACATTATCGACCGGACGTATCAAAAAAGTCAGTGCGGAACCGCAGTTAATAACGCGAGATCTCGAACCCAAACAGCCCAGAGTTCAGTATCATTCCTGCAGTCGTCCGTGGATGGTCGGACACTAGATCGGAATTAGTAATGTGACAATTTGCTAGATAAATTTAGCAAATTAATGTTGAGATCGAGTTCAAGTTTTTTTGGTGTGATTCTTAATAGTTAAGGAGAGTTTTGATTAATGAAAAAGTTGCCTCATTCCAAGGGTTTGTTAAGTGAGATTACCCGTCGTCGGTTTATCCAGTATACTTCTTTGGCTGCTGCTAGTAGTATTGTAGTTGCCTGCACCAACAGTGGTGGCGATGGTGCTAAAGATCCGGCACCAGCTACGACAGGAGCAGCCCCAGCCGCAGATGGGAAGAAAGGAATTAAAGTTGGGGTAATGTATTCAACTACAGGATCGATCGCGATCGTCGAAAAGTCATTACAAGATGCGACATTCCTGGCGATCGATCAAATCAACGAAGGTACCGGGCCTTGGGCTGGGAAGAAAGGCATCGACGGACAGATGCTGGAAAAAGTCGTTGTCAACCCAGACTCCAACTGGGATTTGTACAACCAAATGTCAAAGCGGCTAATTGATGAAGATAAAGTAGTTTGCGTACTTGGTTGTTACACGTCAGCCAGTCGTAAGTCGGTATTGCCAGTATTTGAAGAAAAAGATATCTTACTCTACTACGCTGTCTACTATGAAGGGAATGAATGTAGCTCAAATGTTTTCTATACTGGTGCCGCGCCCAACCAACAAATCACCGATTCGATTCCTTACTGTATTAAAAACTTTGGTAAGAAAGGCTTCTTTATTGGTTCCGATTATATCTATCCCAAAGAAAGTAATCGGATTGCCAAAGCAGAGCTAGTCGCGGGTGGCGGTACGGTTGTCGGCGATGAATATGCTGCCCTCGGTACGACTGAATTCATTACGATTATTAACAAAATTAAGCAAGCCAAGCCCAATTTCATCTTGAGTAATCTCGTTGGCGATAGTATTCCCGCCTTTTATAAGCAGCTTAAAGATGCTGGAATCACTTCCAAACAGATTCCGATTATGGCATTTCCCACCACAGAAGAAGAAATTCAGGCGATGGGGCCAGAATTCGCTGAAGGACACTTTAGTAGTTTCAACTACTTCCAATCAGTCGATACGCCTGAAAATAAGGCATTTATAGAGCAATTCCAGGCGAAGTTTGGCAAGGAGCGCGTTACCAACGGTGTTATGGAAGCAGCTTATATCCAGACCTTTTTCATGGCACAAGCAATGGAAAAATGCGCTAAGGAAAAGAAGGAATTTACTACCGCCAATCTGCGCGAAGCAACGAGGGGGCAAGAGTTTAAGGCTCCTCAAGGAACTGTAAAATCCGACCCCGATAACTATCATACCTACCTGTACTCCCGCATTGGTAAGTGGAAGGCGGATGGGCAAGCGGAAATCGTATTTGCAACCAAAGCTGCGGTCAAACCAATTCCGTGGAGTCAGGCACTGTATAAGGGGCGGATGTGCGTTCACAAAACCCCCGATGTTCGCGGCAATTCGATCGTCGAGACGAAGAAACCCATTCCAGTCGCATTCCTAGAT
>JAJAYU010000010.1 GCA_026786125.1 Chamaesiphon sp. | reverse complement strand
CGATTGTTAGTGCAGTCACCAAGCATGGTAATAATACTCCCGCTAGATAAACAGCCGTCAGGATTTGCAGTGGCGATAATATCGAGATCGTTTTCGGTTCGGCGAATAATAATAATCCATCTTTACTAATTGATGACAAAATCATGGGTAATGCCGCATCTGGTGGCAGATTAAATAAACCCATAATTGGTGATATTAGGCCACTCAGAGAGTTTAAAACACCCATCCAGTCGAGAATAGATGCTATCGCCGAAATCGCCAAAAAGATTGGAATTGCGTTAGTGAGAAATTGCCCGATCGTTCCTTTTGCTTCGCGCCAAATCGTTTTCCACTGGGGTATTTCTAGAAAAATTCGTCGTTCGATGACTAGCTTGTTTTGGGGAGAACGCGCCGATTTCGGGGCGATGAGACGAGTGTAAATTAAGGTTGTTAAGGTCAGATAAAGTAGATATGGAATAATTAGAAACGATCGATCCGCAGCACTAAATACTCCCAACGTAGCACCGAATTGATAAGAACATGCCGAACCGAAACTAATCGCCGAAATACAGGTTTTGCGGGAGCAACTAGAGCAGGCACGAGTGCTAATTACCGCTGGTACATTGCAGCCAAAACCCATGAGAATGCGGACGAGATCTCGTCCCGATAATCCCACTGGGCGTAGGATTGGATGTAAGGAAATCGTGATGCGTTCGACTAAACCACTGGCTTTATATGTACCCAAAAATAGAGCATAGAGGATTACTGTCGGGACTGCCCAGACAAATAGTAATGGCCCCATTGTTACTAATCCATACCGCCCGATAGCGATTTCTTTGAGTAATGATGGTAAGCCAGATAGGACTGCTGTAATGGGTTTGATGAGTTCCTGTACTAGTGGATCGGCGATCGCCGCAAAGCTATTAGCAGCATAGACAGCAATTATCGCAGGTAAAAGTAGCAGCGCGATCGCGAGTACCCAGCCGACATGGGGATGTTCTAGCCAGGTGGGATAAGGTTCGATCCGCCAACCAGCAAGATCTGGTTGCCATCGATCGGAAAATACTGATGGCTCTATAATTGCTGCTAGAATTTCTTGGCGTTGTTCTGCGTTAAGATTTCTCGCATCTACTGGAATAATTGCCAAATTAGAAGTTCTTTTCCACTGGCGGATAACTTGGCGAGTAAAATCAGACGGTGATACTTTGTCCCAAAACGGGATGACGATGATTCCTCGCTTTCCCGCCACCAACGGTAATAAATCTGCTAAATCTTCATCGATATGGGTAGCTTTGACGACGAGTAACACGGTGTCATGAAATTCTAACTGCGCTAAGGCAATTCGTGTTGTCGCTGCGTCAGAACGGTAGAGAATCCCAGGCGTATCTACAAACGTAACGCCGTCCCCTGAATAGTTTTCACAAGCAACTGTGGAACCGCGAAAGTTGGTGCTGTAAGCAGATTTTCCAGTCAGGGAGGCAATCAGTTGCGATTTACCAGTATTTTCCTTACCGATAATGACGATCGATCTTTGAAGCGGTGGCGTAAGTAAAGGCATAAACAGTTACGAGTTAGCAGATACAATCGTTGTCACAACAGGAGAGATCGTCGAGGAACATCCCTTCATCGCGATAGACTTCTAGAGCAGCAGGATCGAGATCTAAGCGACGGGCGATCGAATTTGCCACCACTGCAAAGCGTTGGCGGAACTTGTAGATAAAGCAAAAGATCGCCTTATCATGGCGCACAGAAGGGCCGACTACAAATAGCCCAGGGGTAATGGTAGACTCATCTTCATCATTCAACCGCGCATAGCCATCCGACCAATTAAATAGATTGGCGATTCGTTTTAAACTGCCCTCAAATCCAGTACAGATAATCGGTTGAGTCGGCGAAATCCACTTGTCATATTCGCTATGAATTGCATAACCACTAGGAATTGCCGTTACTTCTTCAATTGCTACATTCCCGATTAGTTCTAATCGCCCTGTCGAACAACACAACTCGACTCGCTGCAACGTATAGGGAGAGAGCGAAACACTCGGATCGGGGTCGGTATTACCCCAGGTGCCACTGCGATCGAGTACCTTGACTTTTTTCCCCAATGCGACCAAATTTACCGCCGCATCCATACCACTTTCATACCCACCGAGAATCGTAAACTCATCCCCCTGAAGTTGAGTCCAGGAGTCTACTTGGGAGTTGTGAAGACACAGATCTGCGCCAGGGAAAGGATTCAAATTCGGATACTGAAATTCTCCGGCTGCCCAAATCACAAACTGAGCTTGAATAACGCCATCTGGCACATGAATCCCAAACCCGTGACATTGGGGTGATACTTCGATTTTCTGGACTTCAACACCTGTATGAACAGGCAAGCTAATTCGATCGGCAATTATTTCCAGGTACTTTGCATATTGGTTGCCATTCAAGTGTTCTCGCCGAAAAATAATTGCGGGGGAGGTTTTACGCGCGATCGCATTTAAGTCAAGCTGCCCAAACCCATGCCCCGGAAATGATGGAGTGATAAAATTCATCTCCTGCGGCCATCGCCGAAAGGATTCACCAATTTGATGCCGTTCCAGAATGGCGAAATTCTCCAATCCCAAATCTCGTAACACCACCCCCATTCCAATCCCCGCAGCACCTGCACCCACAATCACGACATCATACGTTTCTAATTTTTTCATGAGGCTAGAGACACGAGTGTAATTTACGAGAATGATAATCATTCTCTTGTATTTTAGTCTTAATCGCAGATCTCAAACTGGGGTTCCTAAATTAAAATTGATCGATTCTCCTTTCTG
>JAJAYU010000009.1 GCA_026786125.1 Chamaesiphon sp. | reverse complement strand
GGAAAGGATACCGCTTTGGGGCTTGGATCGGCCAAACGTTATTAGCAATTGCTACGATCTCTGCATTATTACAGGGAAATTGGTCTAATGCGATCGTCTTGGCACTGTTTTTAGTGGCGGCGATCGCCTTCATGGTCAAAAACGATCTGCTACCGACACTATTCGATCTACTCTTTGCGCTCGCTGCGGTACTAAATGCCGGTGGCTGGGTCTGGAACTGGTTTGACGTGATTGGTCCATACGACGAGATCGTCCACGGATTTACGATCTTTGCCTTAACTTTGACCCTGAGTTTTTTGGTTTATCGTCCGCTGATGCCAGTTTTTCGCTGCCATACGCTGCTATATTTGGTAACGATCGCTAGTTTCGGCATCGCGATCGGCGGTCTGTGGGAAATTGGCGAATGGTCGGCAGGTAAAATTTTTCCTACTCAGGTGATTGGTAGCGTAGATGATACGGCGACCGACCTAATTATGGACACGATCGGCGCGGTATTAGCCGCACTGTTGAGTCTATGGGTACTTCCAATTTGGATCGATGCACATGACGACGAGGGTAACGTTATTCGATCCGATTAATGCTCAAAAGACTCACTATTCAATCGAACGGCTTGCCGTCTGCGACAGCAATTGCTCATTCACTTGTTTTGCCGATCTAATAATTTGACCGCTAGATCTTGCCATTCTTGCCGAAGTTTGTTGTCTTTTTCTGCCGTTGTCAAAGATCGACCTTTTAGTTCTGGATGTTTAGCATAAAATGCTCGATCGACTTGACGATAGAATTTCTTAGCAGGGATATTGAGTGCTTTTAATCTGCGATCGAGATCCTGTTGCCGTTGTTTAATTGGTGGCTGATATTTAAAGGGATTGGGAATAGAATTGATGATACCTGTTGTGGTACTATTAATTTTATCGTTGACCATTTTGATCGGATCGATCGATTGTACCCACCTAATTCCACTACTAATTACCACACAGGTAATGAAAATTACTGACATTGCTTTGCCAACTTGCAGAGCAGGTTTTTTCCACTCATGGGGATCTCTTGCGGGTAGCTGTGGTGATACTGTTGGTATCCCTTTTCCCCCAGGACTAACGGCGATCGTTTTGAGCTGAGAGATATGACTAGTATAGGTTATCGGGGTCGCATTTATTGTGGCGATTGGCAGATGACTAGCGATCGATTCAAGATTTCGCCCAGGGAGAGCTGCCAATACTTCGGCAACAGATTGATAACGATGTTGAGGATTGTACTGAAGCAATCGATCAATCACTGCTCCAAATCCGGGGCTAAGATTTAGATGTTTTCGCCATTCCCAAGTTGTCTCGACTGGATTGTAAATAGTACTAGCATCTTTACCAGTTAACAACGTCAATGCAGTCGCACCCAGAGAGTAAAGATCGCTGGCTGGCGATACTTTACCGCGAATCATTTGTTCGTCGGGTGCGTAACCTTGCTTACCAATGCGGGTGGAAATTTTGACAGTACTATATTGGGCGACGATGGTGGTGGCGATTTCTTTGACTCCACCAAAATCAATTAGAACGGGTAATTTATCTTGATCGCGATAGATAATATTATCAGGTGAAATATCGCGATGAATTACGCCCAGATTGTGAATATATGCGAGAACTGGTAATAAGTCATGAAGTAACTCTACCACTTCACTTTCACTAAAAACTTGCTGCTGCCTCAGCCGTTGATTTAGCCGCTGGAGATAAGTTTCGCCCTCGATATAATCTTGGATTAATAATAGCGATTCAGTGCCAGCCCCATTGACCCGCAATAGTTCGCGAAAGGCTGGAATCTGGGGATGTTGGAGTTTATATAAAACTCCCGCTTCCCGCTCGAATAATTCCTTGGCTTTGGCTAATTCAGCCTGTCCGCGTACTTGGGGTGCAAACTCTTTGAGTACACATTTTTCCCCAAACTTATTCCGATCGATCGCCAAATAACTCCGCCCAAATCCACCCCGTCCAAGTTCGCGGACGATTTCATAACGATTACCTAATACGTTACCTGGTGTGAGTAAGGATGACTCCATAGCAAGAGTTGGGAGTTGGGAGTTGGGAGAGTATGCGTAGGGTGGGCACTGTCTTGATTTGCTGAACCCTCGGGGAACCCGAGGAGCGCAAATCGCTGCCCACCATCTAGATCTCAGCTAATATTCAACAAAAATCGACAAAAGTAAGCGGTTTAAATTCCCATTCTAAAAATCTCACTATCCACCATTCACCATTCACCATCCACTAATTTAAAAATGTTTTTCAACGATCGATACCAGATATTCTGTCCACTGTCTTGTCACTTCCATTGTTTCAGCTTCAACCATCACCCGAATCAAGGGTTCGGTACCAGAAGCGCGGACTAATACCCGTCCAGTATCGCCCATAGCGGCTTCAGCTTTAATAATTCCATCTTGTAATGGTTGGCATTTATCCCAGTTTAACCGAGCTTCCCGATCGTCAACGCGGACATTGTGCAGAATTTGCGGATAAGTTTGAAAACTACCATCTACCAACTCCGCCAGAGATTTACTTGACTGGTGGACGATCGCCGCTAGATGCAATGCTGTCAGGATACCATCCCCACTGACGCTATGCTGGGGCGAGAGAATATGTCCCGACTGTTCACCGCCCAACATCGCGCCACTACTAGCCATCTCTGCTTGGACATATTGGTCGCCCACCGCCGTCCGCACAACTTTGCCGCCCAATGCTTGCCAAGCACGCTCAAAGCCGAGATTTGCCATCACTGTAGTAATAATTTCATCCTGGGGAAGTAGACCTTGTTTACTGAGGTATTGACCCCAGAAGTAGAGAATATAATCACCATCTACTTTGCGCCCGCGATTGTCTACTGCCAAAACTCGATCGGCATCCCCGTCAAAGGCAAAGCCCAGATCCGCCTGATGCAGTGCAACGGCGGCTTGCAAGGCTCCCAAATGAGTCGAACCGCAATTAACGTTGATTCGATCGCCATCGGCTTCTTCATGCAGGCACGTCACTTCAGCCCCTAAATTTTTAAAAACCGCTGGAGCTACTTGTACCGATGCACCTGCGGCTAAATCGAGGACGATCTTCATTCCTGCCAAGCTAGTACCTGGAGCGAGGGATTCCTGCATCGCTTCCACATATTGAGTGATTAATTCCGGTGTGAAGTAGAGATGACCCCATTTTTCTGGTTCGACGATCAATCCAGATTTACCGCGAATGCCTGCCTCGATCGCCGCCTGCAAGTTCTTGGCCAACTTTGTACCTTTTGCACCAAAAAACTTAATTCCATTATCCTCAGGCGGATTGTGGCTGGCGGAAATCATCACACCACCGATCGCATCGCTAGTCGCAGTCAGATGGGCAACCCCAGGCGTGGGACACAAGCCCAAATTCCACACTTCAATTCCGGCTGAAGTAATCCCCGCCGCCAAAGCACTGGCAAGCATATCACTAGAATTGCGCGAATCCTGACCGATAATAATCGGTCCGACATCCGCAGCAGCCTTCCGCAAGACCATTCCCGCCCAGTAGCCCACTTGGAGAGCTAGATTAGCAGTGAGGATATCTCCCACCCGCCCCCTGATGCCATCGGTACCAAATAGGGCTGAATTGGGCAGATTGAGACTGTTGATGGGTGAGGATGTAGTCATAAATACGGTGCCGGGAAATTTAGGAGTCGCTTGGATATCATATTACTGACGGTGGCAATACTCAAGTGTGGGGGACGGGGAGACTGGGAGACTGAGAGACTGGGGGACTGGGGGACTAGGGGACGGATCGATAGGTGTTGTTAATGATGATCTTGTCGAAATAATTATGATTGGGTTGATACCAGCAAAAGTTAGAGGAGCTTTCAGGAATAATCGATCGATACATGGTAGCTATATTTAACAATCAACTATCAATTATCAATTATTAAGTGTGTGAGGCACAAGCAATGGAAAGCACTAGAGTTGGCTCTCGGTTCCCTGAATTATTTGCTGGATTGACTTTATTATCGGCAGCTCTAATTGCTAGCTCATTTTTATGGGCGGGGGCAATTCGGAATATCAAACGAGTAGACGATGGACTATTAATTACTGGCTCGGCGAAACGACCAATCAAGTCAGATTATATTGTGTGGAAGGTAGCTATTACTAGCCAACAGCCGACAGTTCAGGCAGCATATAAAGAACTCAATAGTAGAACAGAACGAGTTCAGCGGTATCTGAAAGAGGCAAAAGTTGCCGACTCAGAAATTTCGCTCAGTTCACTAGAAACAGTAGCAATTCCTGAACTAGTTAAAGAACGAGAAACAGGTAAAATACTTGGTTACAAACTCAGCCAACGGTTAGAGATTCGATCGAACCAAGTTGAGCGTTATGCCAAATTATCACGGCAAATTAACGAACTGATCAATGAAGGCATCCCCCTCACTTCCGAGCCACCAGAATATCTCTACAACGAACTCAGCAAACTGCGGATTGAGATGATTGCCGAAGCCACCAAAGATGCCAAAGCTAGAGCCGAATCGATCGCTAAAAGTACTGGAAATAGGGTTGGTGGAGTGCGGAGTGCGGATACTGGGGTATTCCAAATCACCGAGCGTAATTCAACTGCGGTGAGTAATGGTGGTAGCTATGATACCAGTTCGATCGACAAGGATATCACCGCAGTAGTCTCAGTAAAATTTGGGATTGAGTAGAATTAGCCCCTACCTAATTTTACTGCGATAGCCAGTTCCAGAAACAATCTCAACTGGCTATCGTCTGAAATAAAGACTAGACAGATTAAAATTACTCATCTGTCTGGATCTCAATCTTTTTATCAAATTATCAAACTGAAGCTCAGGAGCACTCCGATGCAACTTAAATCAATCTGTGGCTCGATCTTCGCCATCCTAGTGGCAATGCAAGTCACCCCCGCTTCCGCTCAATTAGTACCGGAACCTTGGGTTACAGTAGGTTCCAAAGATAGTGCTGTCACCTATGGTGCTGGTGTGAGATTTTTCGATCTTGGAGCTGAAATCGGTACTGGGCCAAAAGGGGTCACAGGTGTTGACGCACTTAAGTTTTTCAGCTTCCCCTTTGTGGCTCCCTACGCTGGTTTAGGACTTTATGGCGACAAAGGTGTGGCGTACTCTGGTGGTGTTCACTTTACCCCACCTGGCAATATATTTTATGGAGTTGGCTATCACTCAATTCGCGGTATCAATGGTCAATTAGGGATCAAGTTTTAGATTTTAGTTAGAATTAGAGTGTTAATTGGTATGGTTCCAACTCATGATTCTAAGTTCCCAACAACGCCGCAAATTAGACACTGGTAACGATCGAGAGTTTTATGGAGTCCCTCGATTTGTTACCCATGTGGATGGCGGTTTTATCGATCGATTGACCAATTTATATCACGACAGACTTACCCCGAATACGCGGATCTTTGACATGATGAGTAGTTGGGTATCCCATCTTCCCGATGATATCCAGTTCGAGCATGTTTACGGGCATGGGTTGAATGCCGAAGAACTCGCCAAAAATCCCCGACTAGATGAATACTTCGTCCAGAATCTCAATCAAGATCAGCAGTTACCTCTTGCTGATGCCAGTGTTGATGCAGTCTTAAATACTGTCTCTGTCCAATATCTCCAATATCCCGAAGCAATTTTTGCAGAAGTTTACCGCATTCTCAAACCAGATGGAATTGCGATTTTTAGCTTCTCCAATCGGATGTTTTATCACAAAGCGATCGAGATTTGGCGAGATGGTAGTGAGATCGATCGAGTAGAATTAGTCAAAGGTTATTTCCAATCTGTCCCAGGATTTAGTCAGCCTGAATCGATCGTCCATGTCAGTCAAGTACCTGATTTTCTGCGGATGATCGGTGTGCCTAGTGGTGATCCTTTTTATGCCGTAATTGCCCAAAAAATTGGTTAGCACATTTGATTTTATGGCAGTAAAGTTAGAACCACAGCCAGTCGAGCCAGATACAGATACAGAGGATCTGATGCTGGGTCTATTTTTAGACTTCATTACTAAAGATGCACTGACTAATCCCCAAAATTTGGAAGCATACATGGCAGCGATGGCGAATGAAGATGATGAACTCTTAGCTGGAGTTGTGATCGATTAATGGGCGTACTCATCTGCAATGGTTGGTAATGGTGATTTTCCAGATAATTTGTCAGAGCTATTAATTGCTGTGAATGAGTGACTTGCGATCAATCGAAGTGTGTTGCAATTATGGGGATCTTCATCACACTTCGTAATTTCGCTACAGATTATTTCTAGAAGCCTTCTGATGAAGAGGTTTACAGCATGACTCTATACTACTAAATTACTCGAAACTTTCGTTCTGTAACCTTTTGATCGACCACAATTGATCGGCAATGCTCTGATATAGCCCAAAACGTTGCTCCAAGTCTGCCTTCTTAAAAGTTGGATGAGACTGAAACTCTACACCAGTCCGTTGAATCATCTGCTTGAAGCCAGGGTTATTTTGATAACAAGTGGGATGCAGCGATTTTGCTAACAGATTTTCTTTCACATATTGTTCCACCTTATAGCGATAATCCTTGTCACCGAGACTAGCATTGACTTTTTTTGGTAGTAACAGTAACCCACCAATGCGATTGCGATACTCGCTAAATCCCGCTGAACTGTCAAACTCATCTGTATGGCGTTCGTAGTGATTCGCCCAAATATGTTCGATTTCATAGGCATATTGACCCGATCTGACAACATATTTGCTGTATTGCCCTGGCTCCCCACTTTGCGTTTCTACCCAATCAATCATCCGGGCAAGTTGACGGTGCAGACTCTTGGCGTTCCAGGTGTTTAGATAAGGCTGGGTACTAAAGGTGAGATCCACAGCCTCTGATTGGAGTCGAGTCACCAACGATGTTCTCAAATCCTCAACTGATAGCCCCCGTAGCTCCTTAGTCAACTGAAACACCGTATATTGCACCGTAGAATAAGTGACTGACTTAAAATTCCACAGTCGCCGATTTAGCCAACAGTCGATATAGTCAGCTACCAGCTTGAGCTTTGTCTCGATTGTTGTCTCATCATCCCCAGGCTGCAACGGAGCCAGCAACAGTTGATACTGCTGAGTAAATCCATGATCCGCATTGTATCGAACGCTCTCCAGCCCTGAAACGTTAGAGTGAGATGCTTTGAGCAATTTCAAATATACACGAGCATAAAAATCTAAATCTCGCGTCACCCACTGGTAACAAGTGGCACCATTACTCAATTCTAGCAACTCTTCATGGTTACGCACCCAACGGTGGTATTCTGTCCCAATTAGATCGAAATCTTCCGGTGTTGCATCTTTTTTACGCTCCCGAATCTTTACCGCATATTGAGAACGCAGCCATGTTTTGAAAAAATCTGTCTCCGTTTCCTTACCATGTTCGCCAAACTTCAGCAACCATTGTTTGATACATTTATCCGCTTCTCCTCGTTTACCAACATCATCAATATTGGCAAGTAAATAACCCTTCAACATATCTGTTGCTGACAACGATAAACCGCGATCGTTCATCGTCTCGAAGATGGTATATGCATCCTCATCAGAATAAGCTGTGATTTCAACAATATGAACCTTATCTTTCAGCCAGTCGATGAAATAAGGCAAAGCTTTGTCTTTCAACTCATCGGGAAAATATTCCTCAACATCTTGATACCGCCCGATTAAATTAGCCACTGATTCTGCTTTTCCGATGGGATCGAATGGCTGCCCATTAAAAAGTGACTCCATACAGTCATTTCGTTCCAAGACGTTCAAATTAAAAGATTTCTCGCCGAATGATTCTGCAAAAATCAAATCCTCGATTTTGGATAGATCATCACGCCCTTTCTGCAAATTGTTCAAATAAACCAGTAATAAAGTCAGTGAAGTAAGCCGCTGTTGACCATCAACAACCATTCGGAGCGTGTCACGCTGACTAATAATAATGGAACCGAGGAAGTAGTATCCATACTGAATAACCTCTTTCCTGGGATGACTTGGATCGTAATCTTCTCGAAAGCGTCCTGTTAGATCGTTAACCAATTCAGCAATCTGCTTGGATTGCCATTTATATTCTCGTTGGTAATAATCAATGCCATATTTTGCCCCACTCAACAGTTCTCGAATAGTTCGTGTCTTACCTTGAATTTCTTGCATGACCCCATTTCCTCACAACTGGCTAAAGACAGAGGCAAACCCGATTTAATATTTTGGTAATCTTGCCTCTTCATTATTATTCCCTCAAAAAATCCAAACGTTTTCTTGTTATTGTATTTAGATCGACAATCCGTCTATTCTCAATTTGCGAATGTAGAATAGAAGTAACAGCGATAGATTCTATGCTCAAACCCCAAGACATCCCCATCCTCCTCAAAACCCACCTCTGGCAAGATCGCCAGTGGCGGTATAGCGACTTAGCCGAAAGCCTCGGCATGAGTGCCTCCGAAGTCCATAG
>JAJAYU010000008.1 GCA_026786125.1 Chamaesiphon sp. | reverse complement strand
GCGGTATGGAGTTGTAGAGTTTAATGCTGAAGGTGCGGCAATTTCGATCGAGGAAAAGCCCGCCAAACCTAAGTCTAACTATGCGGTGACTGGGTTATATTTTTATGACAATCAGGTAGTAGATATCGCCCACAATATTGAGCCATCTGCACGAGGTGAATTGGAAATCACTTGTGTCAACCAAAAATATCTGGAACTGGGACAACTGAAAGTTGATAAACTCAGTCGTGGTACTGCATGGCTAGATACAGGCACCCATAGCAGTCTACTCCAAGCATCGATCTTTGTGGAAACGATCGAACAACGTCAAGGTTTAAAGATTGCCTGTATCGAAGAAGTCGCCTTTCGGATGGGATATATCGATGCTGAACGGTTAATATCGATCGGTAACACCATGTCAAAAAATGCCTATGGACAGTATTTGCTCAATTTAGCCACCGAAGGATTATAGTCATTCATGGAAATCATTAAAACTTCGATTCCCGAAGTGATTGTATTTGTACCGCCAGTGTTTACGGATAGTCGAGGGTACTTTTTAGAAACCTATCAACAAAAAAAGTATGCTGAGGCAGGTATTGCCAAACCATTTGTTCAGGATAATCAATCATACTCTACTAAAAATGTGCTCAGGGGTTTACACTTTCAACTCCGCCATCCCCAGGGTAAATTAGTGCGGGTGACACAGGGCAGTGTCTTTGATGTCGCGATTGATATTCGGAAGAATTCACCTACTTTTGGTAAATGGCACGGCGAGATTTTATCGGCTGAAAATAAGAAGCAGATGTATATCCCAGAAAATTTTGCCCACGGTTTTTGTGTACTCAGTGATAGTGCTGAATTTGTCTACAAATGTACGGATTTCTATGTGCCTGGGGATGAATCAGGCTTGATTTGGAACGACGCACAATTGGGGATTAAGTGGCCGATTGAGCAGCCGATTTTGTCTGACAAGGATGCGGTATTGCCGAGTTTAGCGGATGTTTTGGAATTATTGCCAACTGGTTAGTGATGGCGGGGTGGGTAAATCCCCGCATCACCACTAACCCAACTTCTGCAAACACTGCTCCAAACTCAATTTCCAGTCCGGTAACTGCACGCCAAAATCAGCCAGAATCTTGCTATTATCCAACACCGAATTCCCTGGACGTTTTGCTGGGGTTGGATAATCAGTCGCTGGAATTGGTAAGATTAGATCGATCGCTAGGCCTAATTCAGGATTAATTGATCGAGATCGATCTACAATCTGATTAGCGAAACCATGCCAGCTAGTTGTTCCGGCTGCGGAGAGATTATACAAGCCTTTTATACTTGATCGATCGTGGCGGCATTGTGCGATGATTTGGGCTGTAGCTTCCGAGATCGATCGACTCCAAGTTGGGGAACCAATTTGATCCGCTACAATTTTCAGCTCCTTCCGTTCAGCAGCTAGGCGCAAGATTGTCAGCAAAAAGTTTTTACCCCGATTGCCATATACCCAAGTTGTGCGGAAGATCAGATGGGCACAATCAACCTGGATAATTGCCTGTTCGCCAGCTAATTTACTCGCGCCATAAACACTGAGTGGATTGGTGGGATCTGTTTCTAGATAGGGATTAGCTTTAGTGCCATCAAAGACATAATCCGTCGAATAATGTACCAGCAAAGCTTGAGAGTCCCGCGCTAATTCTGCCAGAATCCCAGGCGCAATTCCATTAATCGACATGCACAACTCTGACTCAGTTTCAGCCTTGTCTACGGCTGTATATGCTGCCGCATTGACAATAATATCTGGTTGGATCGATCGAACTTGAGTCCGAATCATGTCAGGATTAGTTAAATCGAGCTGCCCAGATCCGAATACGGTGATATCTCCCAGGCTAGCTAGTGTCCGCTGAAGCTCCCAGGCAACTTGCCCTTGCTGCCCAAGAATTAATATTTTTTGCATATTCGCGCTACTTTAAAAGTCAAAATAAATAAATGCCAAACTCTCCGCTGGAGATAACAATGACACAATATATAAACATACCGGAATCAGCACCAATTTTAGATGCCAATTGAGATTTAATTTGAATAATCGATCAAATATGTATGCCACGATCATCGAGATCGTCAATGCTACTAAGATTAACAAAATTTGACTGTCAGTTAATTGGAGATTTTCCACATATACCTTGGTTGTAAACTGGGCATCACGAGCATAGCCCCACAGATGGCTAAAGACTAAATTAGACTGACTGAGATTAGGAAGCCTGAACCAAATCCAAGCGACGAATACGAATGGTTGAGTCAACAGCCAGCCACAGAGAACTCCCCAGGGACTACGCCAAAATAGCGCGAGGGGGGCAATTTTTTCAGAGAGTGTACTAGTTAAACGATGGACTATCAGCGCAATCCCATGAATGATCCCCCATACAATATAACCCCAATCAGCACCATGCCAAATTCCTGAAATTAACATCAGTGTAAATAGATTTAGACAAGTCCGCACCAACCCCAATCGTGAGCCACCGAGGGGAATATAAATATAGTCACGCAACCAATTGCCGAGACTAATATGCCACCGTCGCCAAAAGTCGGCGATGCTAGTGCTCATATAGGGAAAGTTGAAGTTTGTGGGTAAATTAATCCCAAATAAAATAGATGTCCCAATCACGATATCGACATAGCCACTAAAGTCAAGATATAGCTGTAATCCATAAGCAAAAATTGCCAGCCACAGGTCAATACTACCTGCTCGATCGAGTGTGCTAGGATCGAACACTAATCGGACATAAATAGCTAAATTATCGGCAATTAAGGTTTTCTTGATCGCGCCAATAGCAATTAACCAGCCAGCTTCGCTTAGACGTTCATTTGAAGGGAATTTGAGATTATTTAATTGGGGTGCAAATTGTTGGTAGTGCGTAATTGGCCCTGATACCAATTTTGGGAAAAATGATTTATATGCAGCATATTTGAGCAGATTTCCTGTGGCAGGGCTACCTTTGTAGACATCAATTAGGTATGCGGCTGACTCAAAACTAAGGAAGGATATTCCTAATGGTGGTAAGAAGCTTGTTTTTAGCCACATCCCTAGCGGTTGAATTTCCTTTGGGCTAAGAGGCGCGATTATAGTCAACAAGAATGGAATATATTTTGATGCGACTAATAATAAAATATTGAAGATTATCCCAGCTATCAATACTCGCCGTCGCTGTTGCTTACCTCTGGGTAGCCAGCGATGAAAGTATTCCTCCCCCAGCCTGTCCTGGATCTCTTTATACTCGATAATTTGACTTTCTAATAATATCTTCCCAATCCAATAATTAACCAGAATCATGATCAGAATGACTGGAAAATATTGAATTTGGAGAAAAGAGATATAGAACACAATACTAGAAATTACAATTATCCAGAGTTTATGATTCTGAGTCTGAGCTATCCGCCAATAACAGATTAAAGTCAAACATAAAAAAATTGCGTATTCTGGAGATATGAACTTCATTTATCAGGAGATGGTTATAAACATTAATTAAATCCTAAATTTCTAAGTAAGTAAGGAGTCTATATTCTCATTCTACTAACTTAGCTATTTTCTTAGATCAAGACTCTGTCAATAACTATCAATTATCAATTATTAATTATCAATTAATTAACGTTTAGTATTTAATTGAATTGCTTTGGTCTGAGTTAAGTATTCACTGACAGCAACTGCTCCAGCTTGATTGAGATGACTAGGATCGGAAAAATGGTCATAGCGAGTATTTAACAAACCATCCATATCTATAAAAGTAAGTTGATTTGAATCCATCATTTTTTGCATATACTGTTTGAAAATTATTTCGTACTGACGACGATATTTATCGAGATAAATATCTGATAATGGCAAATTGACAAATACTAATGAAATGCGATTACTTTTCAACAAATCGATTGTTTGATGCAAAGCAATATCTTGATGATCTTGTAATTGAAAATCAGCATAATCACCATCACTATCACCAGTGATTTTGGCATATTTTTGATAATAACTACTGGGATCAAACTGTAATTTCAGTGGTAAAAATCCATCTGCATTAACATCTCGATCATTAATACTTGCCGCTGGATCGTAGCTAGAGTTGGAATTATCACCGTCGGCAAGCTGTGCCATAACTGGTAAGCTAGTCCGTACTAAATCTTTGAGTTGATCGCGGTAATGATAAGCTGGTGAAATCTCTGAAAGCTGAAGATCGATGGCTGTAGCAACATCTTGGTAAGCATTCTGAAAGAAAGATTGGGCTTGGAGTAAGGGCGAATTGCTATGGTTGAATCCTGCGGTACGAGCTAATTTTCGATAGCCACTTGATGAGGCGATTGTCTCATAAGTTCGATCGATCCGCCCGCTATTAAATGCCCGTGAACCATCTGCCCAAATTACCGTTTTTGGCAACTGTTCGGATTTTAATAATTGTCTTAAGATTAAATCGACGACTTGGGCAGTTGCCCCATTAATCCCAAAATTATAGACCTGAAGATTAGACTTGGTGCGAAATACTGCTGGATCTACACCTCGCAATGCTCGTGAACTACCCACGATCAAAATATCTGGTACACCCTGTTGAGTACAAATATTTTGATATTGAGCTAGCTTCTGTTCGAGTAGATAGTTATTAAATGATAATTGGACAGTTTTTTCTGAAGATTCACTCGCAAGTTGATTAGGTGTTAACCCAGATCCGATCATCAGATCGCTTGCTATTACAAATCCTAATCCAACTAATAGTAGTAATAAAGATCGTTCCCACCGGAAGCGGGGTTCATAGACTAATTGATTATTCCCTAGGGATCTAAATTGATGTTTCCAGATTCCGGTTCCTACTAAATATTTACTAATTCGCTCACTCCAGCCAATCTTTGGTAGCAATGGCTCGACCACAAATTGATGCTCTACCGCTACTGGTGGTAATTCCAATGGTGCTTGACTAAAATCTACGCCATAAGTCCACTGTGTCGTGGATTGTCCCGCGATCCGTCCATGAATCCGCACACCCCTAATTTCTGGCCATGCTAACTGTTTAATCACCTTTACAACAGTCGTTGTCACCTGACTTTGAATTGGACAAATAGGTGATTCACTCATGACATGAATCAGATGTTGGCGACGAAGTAGGGATAAATGAATACCGCCGATCGCAAAACACTGTTCTAAATCGGGATTGAGCAACCGTTCGAGGATAAAATTGAGTGCATCTTGATCGCCACGCGCTGCCAAAATTATCGGTGTCGGTGAGAACTGGGGATTGCCTAGCCCAGGTAAATCTAGCCAGTGAATCCACGCTCGAGATGTATCAACTTGTCTACCAGATAGCACACCATGAATAGTTGCGCCTTGAATCCCTTGAGGGGCAAATGAAATCAGCAAGGGAGCAATCGTATCGACGACGATTTTTTTCGAGGGCGACTTGGCTGTACGGGGATTGGTAAGTGTGCAAAAAAGCTGTAAAGTGAGATCTTTGAGTGCGGCACTAACCTGAATTTCCTTGTCTGCCAGTGCAAGGTTCAGCAATTTGCTAATCGATTGGACATCTCCCCACCGCGCCCAATTTCTGAGCCTGACAGTAGGTGGCGTAAGATCGATTTTCAATCGCCAGTCAGGAACTCGATAGGCTGATTTGGTAGCTGTTCCCCCAGAGAACCGCGAAAATTCGACGATTGCAGTTTGGAATTCCTGAAGATCGATACCGCGAAGGACTTTGGCAAGTGGCTCGGCGAGGATTTGACAGTCTAAACTTTTTTGAGCGTGACACCGCACCCACAGTCGATATTTCAGCGGTGGGATCTGCACCGATTGCAAAATTGTCTGCTCGCTATCGGCGGTAGCTGCTGGCGACTGGGGGTGATGTTCAACCGAAAACTTGAACAGCACCCCTATCGGTGTCAGCACTTGGGTGAGGGCTTGAAAAATTAGGCGTTGCTGGGCTGACGCTGAATTTGATGACACACTTTGGATTAAAGTAGTTTCTCTGGCGATGGTATTCGGGTTCAATCCAATTAATGGCAACGGTAGATCGTAACGATCTCGTTCAAAATATGTAGGTTTGATCGACATTTGCTCCGAACAACTAATAGCAATTAATTAGTTGATAATTGATAGTTGATAGTTGATAG
>JAJAYU010000007.1 GCA_026786125.1 Chamaesiphon sp. | reverse complement strand
TGGACGAGTTTTAACTATGAAAAGATCAGCCCAGAACGGGAAGGTGCGGTGATGTCAGCACTGGATGCCGCGATGACTCCACCATTTGGAACGGGAAAGCGGGTGGTGTGGCTGGCAGATACCACAGTGATGCAGCAATGTTCAGAAGCATTACTCGCCGAATTGGAGCGGACATTACCCCAGATTCCGGCGACGACAGTACTGCTACTAACTAGCAAAAATAAACCAGATGGTAGGTTAAAATCAACGAAAACAATTCAGAAATATGCCAACGTTCAAGAATTTGGTTTGATTCCGCCGTGGAAGACAGCCGAACTGAGTCAGCGGGTGCAAATTGTCGCCAAAGAATTGGGTCTAAAAATCACCCCCGATGCCGTCCAACTCCTCGCCGAATCAGTTGGGAATAATACCCGCCAACTATATCTAGAACTAGATAAACTACAACTACTTGCAGGTGGTGAAGGACAGCAGATCGATCGAGTGATGGTTGCCAGTTTGGTAGTTGCCAATACTCAAAATAGCCTCCAACTAGCTGCGGCTATTCGTCAGGGCGATGTTGGCACAACCCTGCATCTGATTAGTGAACTAATCGATCATAACGAACCCGCGCTCAAAATAGTCGCTACCCTCGTCGGTCAATTTCGCACTTGGTTGTGGGTAAAAATGCTGATCGAAGCTGGTGAAAAAGACGATCGAGTCATTGCCACCGCCGCTGGACTGGGCAACCCCAAACGCCTATTCTTTATCAAGCAAGAACTTCAAGCGACCACAGCCGATCGACTTGCCGCCAGTCTCCCTAAATTGCTAGACTTAGAATTCAGTCTCAAGCGTGGTGCGGAAACTAACTCTACACTGCAAATTCAGGCGATCAAGTTGTGTCAAATATTTAAATGAAAATCCGCCGCCGTCCGCCTAGTTCCTCCGTCAATGTTGGGCCACTCGAATATCAGATTGTTGTGCCTGATTCTCAACCTGAGCATATTCTCGAAGAAATTGTCTGGTATAAGGAACGGGAAATCCCGCCGATGCGGGACAAAATGCCGCTAGATAAGCTGAAAAAGCGGGTCGAAGTAATGGCTCCACCATTAGACTTTTTGGCTGCGCTCAAGCAAGGCAAGACTCGTCCAGCGTTGATTGCTGAAGTCAAGAAGGCTTCGCCAAGTAAGGGCGTAATTAGAGCAGATTTTGATGCGGTGGAGATTGCCAAAGCTTACCAGCGGGGTGGGGCTAGTTGTTTGTCGGTGTTGACAGATAGTAAGTTTTTTCAGGGTAGTTTCGAGAATTTGGCAGCAGTCCGTCAAGCAGTGGATTTACCATTGTTGTGCAAGGAATTTGTGATTTATCCTTATCAGATTTATTATGCTCGTGCTCATGGTGCGGATGCGGTATTGCTGATTGCGGCGATCTTAGAAGATAGCGATTTGCAATACTTTCTGAAGATTGTGCAAGTATTGGGGATGACGGCTCTAATTGAGGTGCATACTGCGGAAGAATTCGATCGAGTCTTAAAATTAACTGGTGTCAAACTAATCGGAATTAATAATCGGGATCTGACGAATTTCAAAGTAGATTTGCAGACTACTCAGACACTAATTGGATCACGCAGACAAGAATTGATTGATCGAGATATCCTGATTGTCAGTGAATCTGGGCTACATACGGCGGCAGATCTCCAAATAGTTACCGACGCAGGCGTAAATGCGGTGCTAATTGGGGAATCATTAGTAAAGCAAGCCGATCCGGGACAAGCGATTGTCGATTTGTTTGGTACCTAATCTATTCACCTCAATCATTACCCATCCAGCCAGGATCGGGTGAAAATATCTTCATGGATCCTATTAAACTACCCTCTTTGGTACATTACGAACTGATTTTACAAGTCCTCGAACGTCAAACCATGATCGCCGCAGATCGGGATCCGATCGTCCGAGAGCGTGTCCAGCAGTTGATTGTCACGCTTCGCAAGGCTTTGTCTCAACACAAGTTATTAGAAGATACTTGCCGCCATCAGCAGATGGAATTAGAACACGTCTGGGCACTTAATTCGGTAATTGGGAAGCAAGGAGTGACAACTAGGGATTAGTTGGGAGCGGGGGGACTGGGGGACTGGGAGACGCTTGCGTCGATCTTCACCATTCACCATTCACCATTCACCATTCACCATTCACCATTCACCATTCACCATTCACCATTCACCAATTAATACTTCAACAACTTTGAATCCACCAATCCATTCCTAATTGCTAAAATTGCTGCTTGGGTGCGATCGCGGACACTAAGTTTACTCAAGATAGTATGAACATGAACGCGAACCGTACCTGTGGCAATATATAAAGCCGTGGCGATTTCTTGGTTGCTTTTGCCCCTCGATACTAGGGCTAATATTTCCTGTTCTCGCTTAGTCAGAACTGTAGTCAGCTCACTAGTCAGCGGCGGTAAAAGTTGCTTTTCAGGATCGCGAAACGCGCTAAAAATTTTATTACTAGCGGCATTGTCCCACCAAGAAGCTCCGGCAACGATCGATCTAATTGCCAAAACGATCGAATCAGAGGCTAATCCTTTGAGACAATAACCGTTTACATTAGCTCCAATTAGCTCCTCGATCGATTGGGGCTGGTAATTTGATGTTAAGACCAAAATTCGTAAATCTGGACGATGGAACCGCATTTGCTGGCAGGTTTCTAAACCATTAATGCCGGGTAAACCAATATCAAGAATCACGATATCAATCGCCAGATCGGTTTTGACGAGTTCAATGGCGGTTTCACCATCCGCTGCTTCTGCGGCAATGACCAAATCACCCTCTCGTAACAACCGAGTCGATAATCCCAAGCGAAATAGCTCATCGTCTTCAACTAGCAAAATGCGGATTGTAGACATGTTCGGGGGAATAAATAGTGCAGTATTTCTATACCGTTCTTATCTTAGGCTTCACTCGTTAACTTAGGCAAGACGAACAAAAAAGTAACACTTTTGGCTACTGCTGGCTCTACCTCGATCGTCCCACCATGTGTTTCAATAATCTGACGAATTAAGTATAATCCTAATCCTGCTCCTTTGGCACGACGACCGATTTCACTGCTATAAAATCTGTCAAAAATGTGTTGTAAATTCTCCGACTTAATCCCTCTACCTCGATCAATCACCCGCACTAGATATTTAGTTGGTTCTTCGTTTAAGGACACCACAACCTGGCTGTGAGGTGGTGATTGATTGATGGCATTGAGGAGGAGATTGGTAAATACTCGATCGATCCGATCTGGATCGCATTCGATCTCAGTCGTGGTACTTTCATTCACCCATTCGATCTGCACTTGACGACAATATATTCACTGGGCAAGATTAGTTGTAGACCCAGAATCACTACAACCAAGCTGCTGACAATCCAGCGCGGATGATCGAGTTTTTTCATGGTATAAATTTCTAGATTGGCTTATGTAGTGAATTGTATCCTGAGATCCAATCGAGATTCAAGTAGATGGTGAACACTATCTGGAAAATATATCCTTTGATATATCGACACAAGTAGGAATCGGATTTGCTAGTAGAACTTTGACTACTCAATTAAATAGCGATCGCTTAGATGGTAAATCTTAATTAAAGTTAACAGACCGCAGGTTTTAAATCCCCCACCTTACAAACCCAATTATCAATTACTTGTACTGTTCGCGTAGCGTCTGCCTTAGCAGAGCGTAGCCGAAGTATCAATTATCTAACTATATCAATCTACTGAGAGCCTCTGCTCATAATCGAATGCCAGACATAAGTGTAATGATATAGGCGTTTAAATTTCCGACAGAGTGTTGCTTCAATCACTAACTTGGGCTTCAATAGCATATAGATAGAATAATTGATAATTACTCAATTGTTTTATCTAGCAACGTAGCCCAAAGCACATATTCTTTGACTTTAATTGATCGAGATTCTGCTGATGAATTTTCACAGATTTATTTGTGAGCATTTAACAACAGAATCTTAATTGATGGTACATTACTTGGCGAGCTTCGTTAGGGTGGAATTAATGGTGAATGTGTGCCAACAGCTTGTTGATCCATCTTCTATGTTTGATCGAGAATAGTTAGAAACTAATGCATCTAGATAGTTTGGGAAAAGTTCAACAATGTCGTGAAAGGCTGAGGAGGCTGCTGTGACAAGTAAAACTGCCAACAGCTAATCGAGAAACGAAGGTTGTTTGATTTTCTCGTCCTCTGGATCGAATGGGGATGGCAGATGCACTGAGATTTACAAACTTGCTAGTTATTGGTGCCAGTAGGGGTATTACCAGCATCGCCACTAGGACTAGCAGCAGGAGACGGCGATGGGGTGGGGCTATCTGGCTTAGAACTATCTGTTTTGTTCGCTGGAGCTTCAGGTACAGGGGATGCAGGTGCAGCAGGAACTTTAATTACTTTGGTCGGGCCAGGCACAAGGATCGGCTTGTCTACCTCAACAACTTTAGTAGGCCCAGGTACAGCTTTTTCGATGATTTTAGTTTGAGTAGGTCCAGGTACAGCTTTCTCGATCGTGCGCTCGATGATTTTAGTTTCTTTCTCTGGTTTGGGAGCGGTAGCTGCGGGAGTAACTGGGGTGTTAATAATCGTTGTCGGCACAGGTTCTGTCGGTCTGTTAAAATAATACAGAGCCGCTGCACCTAACCCTAGTAGAGCGGCGATGATGCCACCGAGGACGATTCCACTAGCTGCACCGCTGTTTTCTGCCGCACGTTCTCGCTCGTGTTCTACCTCTTCATTGCCAACCCTACCTTGGACGAATCCATCACGGTAAGATTTTTCTTTAGGAGTTAAGGGCAGATCGTCGTTGTCTCTATTACCTTTTGGATTATTAAAGTTTGTCATTTTGGTTAACGAGGTTTAATGTTTTGTGTACGGACAATCATAACAGCTCGAATATGAGGTTGTACTCTATCAAAAGGAATAATATTCAGTTTGGCGGTTCTCCCGATTATTATTTTAACTGCTAAAGATGGTTTATTCGATCGTCTGCGAGCCAAAGCGATCGGTGCTAATGAATTTTTGAGTAACCCAATCTCTGATACGGAAGTGATGAGATTGCTGAGGACATATGTGGATAGTGAATAGTGACGTAAGCATCTCCCAGTCTCCCTATGGACTAACGATCGAAACATAAGGTTCACTAAGATATTTATCCGCAACAGTTTGCAATTGAGTTGATGTTAATTGCCCAATTGCTGCGCTAAATTGCTGGTCAAAATCCAAGCTTAATCCTAGTAACTCATACCAGCCATAAGTTTGTGCCAACTGTCCATTAGTTTGTTTACCCAGTGCGTACTGTCCCAGCAGCTTATCTTTAGCTGTTTGAAGTTCTGCTGCTGAGAGCTGTTCCAGACGTAATCGATCGACTTCAGCCCGCAATCCACTCACGGCAATCTGAGTATTACTAGCGGCTGTACCCATATAGACAGCAAAATGGGAAGTGTCCAATCTGGTGGGATAAAATGCTGACACATCGTAAGCCAGTCCACGTTTTTCCCGTAGTTCGACGAATAAACGACTAGACATGCCATTGCTGAGATAACTATCGATTAGTTTGAGGGCGATGCAGTCTGGATCGTGAATGGCGGGAGCAAGATAGCCCAACATGACGATCGCTTGTTGAGTCGATTGCTGCTCTACTTGATACTGGGGAATAGTACTGACAGGTTGCGGTACTAGGTTTGGTGGTGCGGTTTCAGGTACCTGCCAATCCCCAAATACTTGAGTGACTAGATCGATCGCTTCCTCTGGGGTAATCCGTCCAGCCAGGCTGATGATTAGTCGATCGGGTCTAATATGAGTCTGATGGTAATCAACCAAGTCATGACGGGTAATTTGCCCCATTGTCGCCGCAGTTCCAAGGGTCGATCGGGAGTAGGGATGCTCGCCATATAAGGCTGTCCGCAATTGCCGATAGGCATTATTAAATGGTTGCTCCGTTTGGGATTTGATTGCTTGGAGGATCAACTTGCGTTCGAGTTCGATCTGCGCTTCAGGGAAGCTCGGCGTGCGGAGAATTTCCCCCGCCAATTTAAATATATCTACTAAGTCTGACTTAACCGTCTTGAGGCTCAGCTTGATGTAGTCGGTCGTCGTATCTGCACCTAGTCCCGCTCCGACTGATTCTACCCTGTCGGCGATCTCCAGAGCCGATAACCGTTCCGTCCCCTTCATCAATACCGAGGTCAACAGTTGCGCCAATCCCCCATGTTCTGGTGTTTCCCACCGACTCCCCGCTGGAATGAAAAATCGTCCAGAGACAATATCAGCAGTCGGATTGGTGATCGTCAGAACTGTAATACCATTCGCCAACTGGCTCCGGTGGACTGGGTGATTAATCATTGGTGAGGCTAATGCTAGATATCAAATACACGGTTTACAATCCAAGCTACACCATATCTGGCAAGTCATGTCGATAATGACTTAGATTAACAAAGATAAGCGATCTAAATCCCCATCTTGAAAACCCAATTATCAATTAAATTAACTATCAATTATCAATTATCAATTAACTATCGAACAGCACCGTTGTCATATAATTTTCCGCCCATTCTGTCCCAAAAGCTTTTTCTAATACCCGACGAGTTTTGTCGTTCTGTTGCTGCTTCGTAGAGTAGTAATTCTGGGCGGTGACAATCTCAGCTCGTTCCTGACTATTGACGGGAACTGCGACGGCTGCTTGTTGACAGTGAATTGTCAGCATGGCGGTGACTCGATCAAGAAACCACTGTTCTTCTTCTGGATTAGTTGGGCGAACAAAGAAACAAAACTCTGAAAAAATATCTGCCCAATCAGGTAAATCACGAGGCTGACTAAAATTGTGGGTAGGTAGTTGATGGAGCGGAATCTGATAATTTTCAGGTAATACCCGTTGAGCATTAAGCGGGGATAAGTCGGCAATTGCGGCACTAATTTTACCCCGCCCAGCGACGATATCTGTCCCAAACATCGGCAGGGCGTAGTCAGGATGGGGAAACATCACACAGTGGAGAATATCTAGATTCTTGCCAACTTGAGCGAGTTCGAGATGGAGTTTCCGAAATTGGGGGGTTTGGTAGCACTTATTTTCGATGATCAGTTTTTCCCCTTCCAGTCGCCCTTCTACATAGCCCAAATCGGACGGGAGATGATAGGGGGCGAGATCTAAGTGCTGTGCCCAGACAGTTTCGATCGCATTGGCGAGCTGCTGAATTAGGGTGTGCTGGCGCGATCGCAGTGACTG
>JAJAYU010000006.1 GCA_026786125.1 Chamaesiphon sp. | reverse complement strand
ACCAACAACCGATCAATATTGACAGTGATTTTCGTCACAGTAGAATATGAATTTATATTGCTAAGATAATGGAGCTATATCTTAATAGTAATTCTATGTTTGAGTTTGATGATGATGCCAAGGATGCTGCTGTAGAGTTTGCGAAGACTATGGCAATGCAACTTGCAAAATATGCTGGTAGATCTTGTGGTACTGTAATTGGGGCAGGCGTTTTGGCTATGTTATTGCCCACTCTTGGTGTGCCCGCCGCTAGTGCGGCAACAATTACTGGTTTTATAGTGACAATGAAGGATATTGCCGATGATTGTAACTCATAATAAAATATTATCATGATACAGTTATAAGCTTTCATTGGTGGGCATTTTCCACCAATGAAACCCAGTTATGTCAGGTGGACACTTCTCACCATTTAAGTTTAGGCTGGTTCCAATATTTTGAGTTGGGTTAGGTTTGATCGAACCTAATCAGTAGCGATCAATATCAATTCTCTTCATCAAACATATCGATCTCATCACACAATCCTAGCCAATTGTAGGGGTGGGTTTAGGCGATCGATTCTTTCAGATAATATTGATCGCTAAAACTAACTAAAAATTTCGGCAACTGACTGTTGGAAATCTGGTAATAACGGACTAGTTAATACATCATTAGCAAACAACGTTGATACCAACGCTAAACTCTGACTATTCCGTCTGAAAATCTCAATTTGTTGGCGGTGCCAATCGACAATCCAATATTCTTGCACGCCTCTAACAGCGTACAGTTTACGCTTAACCTCTCGATCGCGTCGTTCGTTATCGCTACCAGCAGATAGTACCTCTACTACTAATTCTGGTGCGCCGACTAAATGCCCAGATTCGTCTAACATCCGCGCCAATCGATCGCTACTAATCCACACTAAATCGGGAATAACATTATCATCATCCGTAAATATCAAGCCTGGAGTCGTTACAACTTCACCCAAGTTATTTTGAATCGACCAATTACTTAACGATCGAATCAATTTGGTAATGACTTTTTGATGATTCCAGTGGGGTGCACGAGTCACAATTAGCTCTCCATCAATAATTTCATAACGATTGCCGTTATCGGGCAATAACTCTAAATCTGCCGATTTCCAGCGGGTGGATTGGTACATTGTGAGTCGTCTCCAGCATTTAATTCTATTTTACTTGATTGAACTAGCTACGATCAATGTTTGGACTGGCTCTGAGATTAAACCATTCTTGCTTGGTAATTTCCATTTTATTTGCTTCGATCCAGCGTCCTTTTTTTTGAAATGCGTGGGGAATATATCTAACTATTCTCAGCCCAACTTTTTCCAGTGTGCGCTGGCTAGCTTTATTCCACAGGGCATAACTTGCTTCAATTCTGGCTGCGCCTAAATCTTCAAAGCCAAATTTGATCACGGAGATCGCCGCTTCGGTCATGTAACCTTGACCTTGATAGTTTGGGTGTGTCCAAAAGCCCAGATTCCAAACATTTGCCCGTTCAGATCTAGTTGGCTTGGCGGCGTTGGTGCGGCGGATCCCAATCCGCCCAATCAGTCGATCGGTGGTAGGATCAGCGATCGTCAAGCAATATGTTGTTCCAGCTACCCAATCGGCCAAATTATCTCGCAATGGTTGATCTAATTCATCGATCGAGTCTGGTGGTTCCCATTGCATTCCATCATTAAAGCCAGCAAATCGGGTGGCTGAGAATACATCGGGTATATCTGCTGCGGATGGACAACGGAGGCGACATCTATCCGTATTAATGGTGAAGTCTAGCGGGATAATCCTTTCTAGCTCAAAACTCGACATAGTATTGATCGTGGTAGTGGTCTATCCTACAGTTTATCTCAGATTAAAATGTAGCCAATTTTACCAAATCGAATTAAAAATTCTGGTATAAGCATAGACTCGTATTGCTGTCAATTTAGGCGACCAACAAATTAACAATTATCTCTGCGCTCCTAGCACAGCACCAACAGATCGCGATAAAATCAAGTTAGATCGATTTTCGGTCTTTGCATTGCACAATTTATGAACCACACAGAAAATCACTCAGACATGAACAATTCTACTCCTTCAGCTATTTCTAACCAAGAACCATATTTTGGCCCCCGATGGTTGGTGGAGGAGCGGGATGCTTGTGGGGTGGGGTTTATTGCTTGTCCAGCGGGGGATACTAGTCATAAGTTGATTCAGCAGACATTGACTGCGCTCACTTGTATGGAGCATCGGGGCGGTTGTAGCGCAGATCGAGATTCTGGTGATGGTGCGGGGATTTTGACGCAGATTCCGTGGGCTTTATTTGAGTCTTTGATTCAGGGTATAGATAAAGCGAAGTTATCTGTCGGGATGGTATTTTTACCCCAGGATGCGGCTAAACGCGCTGTAGCAAAGGCGATTGTGGCTGACGTTGTAACAAAGGAACAGTGTCAATTAATTGGTTGGCGAGAGGTCCCTGTTCAGCCAGAGACTTTGGGCGTTCAAGCTCGATCAAATCAACCTTATGTCGAGCAGATGGTGATTGCTGGAACGACTACTGGGGATGAGTTAGAGCGGCAGTTGTATATGGTGCGCCGCAAAATTGTGAAGGCGATCCAAGCGGAAGGAACTGTTAAGCCTGGGGATGATTTTTATATTTGCTCCTTGTCTAGTCGGACGATCGTCTACAAAGGCATGGTACGATCAGCTGTATTGGGTCAATTCTATACGGATTTGACAAACCCAGAGTTTACGGCAGCGTTTGCAGTTTATCACCGTCGATTTAGCACAAATACCTTACCAAAATGGCCGTTGGCGCAACCGATGCGGGTATTGGGGCACAATGGGGAGATAAATACGCTCCTGGGCAATATTAATGGGATGACTGCACGGGAAAGCGATCTCAATCATCCGATTTGGAATCAGCGGTTAAGAGAGTTACAGCCGATTCTGAATCTGGATAATAGTGATTCAGGCACGTTGGATAATGTCTTAGAATTACTCGTCCAATCGGGGCGGAGTCCGATCGAAGGCTTGATGATTATGGTACCAGAAGCGTACAAGAATCAGCCAGAGCTAGATAGTCGTCCTGAAATTACGGACTTTTATGAATACTATTCCGGCTTACAGGAAGCTTGGGATGGGCCAGCATTACTAGCATTTTCTGATGGTAAGGTAGTGGGGGCGGCACTCGATCGCAATGGTTTGCGTCCAGCGCGGTATTGTATTACTAAGGATGGTTATCTCTATGTCGGCTCTGAGGCTGGGGTAGTGGATTTACCTGTAGATCAGATTGTCGAAAAAGGTCGGCTTGGCCCTGGACAAACGATCGTGGTAGATTTGGAGACTAAGGAAATTCTCCACAATTGGGAAGTCAAGGAAAGAATCGCCAAGGCTCATTCCTATGGTGCATGGTTAAAAGAACATCGCCAACCGCTGGCGGTACAACCCTTTGAAGCTAGTTGTCGGTGGGAATCACCTAGCTTGCTCAATCAGCAGACAGCATTTGGCTATACCGAAGAAGATATATTGATGATCGTCAATGATATGGCGGAAAATGGCAAGGAGCCGACTTTCTGCATGGGTGACGATATTCCGTTAGCAGTGTTGTCGGAAAAGGCGCACCCCATCTATGACTATTTTAAACAACGCTTCGCCCAAGTCACGAATCCAGCGATCGATCCGTTGCGTGAAAAATTGGTAATGTCCCTGGATGTTAGTCTGGGCAAAAAGGGGAATTTACTCGAAGTCAAACCTGAATTTGCAGGGATGCTCAAGTTAACTAGCCCCGTACTGAATGAAGCGGAATTGGAGATCATTAAAGCTTCCTCCCTCGGAACTGAATTTATCTCGACGCTTTATCCCGTCAATGATGGTGTCGGTGGCTTAAAACTAGCGATCGACAAATTATGCGCCGCCGCACTAGCAGCCGTCAATACAGGTAAACAAATTATCATCCTCAGTGATTGGCAATCTGGCGGTTTAACTGACGAAATTACTTACGTTCCGCCCCTAGTTGCTGTCGGCGCGGTACATCATTATCTTACCGCTCAAGGATTACGCGCGCGGACATCGATCGTGGTTGATACCGCTCAGTGTTGGAGTACCCACCATTTCGCCTGTCTGATTGGCTT
>JAJAYU010000005.1 GCA_026786125.1 Chamaesiphon sp. | reverse complement strand
GTCGTAGTAATACCTAGTTCTTGCAGCAATACTTGTTCAACATTATTTATGCCAGGTAAATCGCCAATCGACCAATCACAAATCATAAGGAGTCAGGTAATTTAGTAATTTAATCGATCAAGATTAGAGACTATTTACAGGTATTTTTGCAACAATAAACCTAGTTTCTGTTTAGTCGCTTCAGGTACCTTGTCTATTGGGGTAATAACTGCATACTTGAGAGCTGAATGTGCCTCAGAAACAAATAAATCCGCACCCAATCGCTTGACTGTCTCTTGAATCACCTGTTGGGCGTTGGTCGCATTTTTATGCAGATTACCAATGATCATATCGACAGTGACACTATCATGATCGGGATGCCAGCAGTCGTAATCAGTGGCTAATGCTAATGTGGCGTAGGCAATCTCTGCTTCTCTAGCCAATTTTGCCTCCGGCAAATTAGTCATCCCAATAATTGTGCCGCCGAGCATTCGATACATATTAGATTCAGCTTTAGTTGAAAATGCTGGCCCTTCCATGCAGATATAGGTGCCGCTCCGATGTAGAGTGAGATCGGGAAAATCTAGAGACTCGATCGAATCAGCTAAAACACCTGCCAACTGATGGCAAATCGGATCGCCAAAGGTAATATGTCCGACAATTCCGTCACCAAAAAAAGTGTTGATACGACTGTTAGTTCGATCAATAAATTGATCGGGCAAATCTAAATCTAGGGGTTTAATTTCTGCTTGCAACGAGCCTACTGCCGATGCCGAAATCAGATATTCCACACCGATTTGTTTCATCGCGTAGATATTTGCTCGGTATGGCACTTCCGAAGGCGTGAGATGATGATTGCGGCCATGCCGAGCGAGAAATACTACTTTTGTACCTGCTAATTCACCGACGATTAGATTGTCAGACGGTTTACCAAATGGTGTTTCTACATTTACTTCGCGGACATTTGTCAATGCAGACATTTGGTACAGTCCGCTACCACCAATAATACCGATTTTTACATCACTCATTAAATTAATTGATAATTGATAATTGATAACTAGAGACGAATCAAGATCGTGCCTATCCCCTATTCCCTAACTTAAGGTTTAATTTGACTAATTTTAGTTTCAATATCGATTAAGGTATCCAAAACAATCCGTTTGGCATAGAGCTTCCACCCCCATTTTTGGATCAAAATTGCAGCAGCAGTGCCACCGACAGCGGCAATATAGTCTAGTGGTTGATTGAGCGAGATCCCAAATAATAAACCTAATCCAGCGATTCCCCAAAAGGGCAATGCGACAGTTTGGCGTTGAGTTTCGACTAATTTGATAATTCCGCCTGTAGGTAATTCTGCCTCTAGAGCTGTCTTGACTTCTTTTTGTTGCTCTCTAGTTACGGACAAGCCAATTTTTCGGCGCAGCTTCTCAATTTTTCGAGCATCACTACTATATTCAGTTAGTTCGTCTTCGCCCATCAATACCAGCCGTTCGTACTGTCCCACAGATCTATTAGCCCACACGCATATTCACCGCTAATTATAGCTGATTTCCCTGGTTCTCTTTTGAAGCTGGGACAGGAGTAAAGTCAGGTGCAAAGATCGGCATACTCATAGGTGAGTTAGTGGCAATATTCTCTGGGGGTGCGAGTGCCAGTGATGGCGATTGGGGCAATTGGGTTTGGATCCAGTTATCAAATAATTGATCTAGAAGTACTGGGGACAGACTTTCGTCCAATTGTGGCGATAGGATTTGATTGAGACGGATAAATCCATAATAATTACCTAACTGAAATAGTGGCGATAATCCGCCAGGAGTCAATTGGGCCAGGACTTGAATGATTTCTGGAGCGATATCTTTGGTAAGAATTGGGCCAATTAAACCACCTTTGGGAGCTGTCTCATCTTGAGAGTACTCAATCGCAAGTTCGGCAAAAGATTGTTCTCCAGATTGGATCCGAAAGAATAATTCTTGGGCTAGTAAACCATCTTCTACTAGAAGAATTGAATAAGTGACTCGCTGTAATTGGGACTGGACTAATTGAAAATACTCACCAACACGATTGCCCCAGCCAGCTTGCTTGAATTTTTGGAGCTTGATTGTGCGGGTGGTAATTGTGGCAATTTGCGTCGCATTCATCCCCTGAAAGGTGATGATGCCCGCTAATTGTCCAGATAGTCGCTCAAATTCGGCGGTAGTCGGTGTCAGATCTAGTTGGAATTCGGCGGCGATCCGATCGATCAATTCTTCGGTCGCCATCTCCTGCAATAATTGAGGTAACAAGGGAGAATCCTGCAATTGCGCTAATACCTGCGAGCAAGCAATTTGGATGTCCCCAATCTGAAGTACTTTGTCCATAGCCAAATAAACGGATAGCTGAAACCATCCCAACGAGGGGTAAGGTGATTATAGTCCGATCTGTAGATTAGAGCCAAAAAATAAAAACCCCTGAGCATGGCTGGTTAATCTGGTAGAAACCAACAATACTTCAGGGCTGATTAGTTTGGGAATAACTCCATTAAGCTGGAGTTGTGTCAAACTAATCAAAAGTTGAACACACAAACACTCTGTACCCGTATTTTAACTGATCGTATATCTGGTTAATAGCTAAAAAGGTATGGGAAAAGTTAGGTATAAGGTACGATCTTTGATAACTAAGTAGCCTAAATTCAGTCGATCAAAATGGATGTAAACCAAGCCATTGCAGTTATTGATAGCATTTTAGCTCCCAAATCACTGAACCACATTCAAATCGAGATTGTGCGCGGCGCGATTGCTGGAAGTAGCTATCAACAGATTGTTGATGCTACAAAAGTCGATACCCTAGCTTCACAACAAACACGAGCGACTGAAGTTGAGACTATCGATTCAGGCAAGTATAAAGTTAGTTATGTCAAAACCACTGCCGCTCAGTTGTGGCAGTTGCTCACCCAAAGATTGGATCGAAAGGTTACTAAGGATAATTTGGCAGCGGTGTTGCGGTGGTATGTCAAACAATCAGCAGCTAGAGGGGGGATGGACAGTCACGAGAGTGGTGAAGATCTGTCACGTCGAGAGATCCAGCAGTCAAGAGTGAATTTCGGTTTAGATGGTGATTTTTATGGACGCACTGAAGAAATCATCACTTTGACTAATTGGTGTGTAGTCGAGCGTTGTCGGTTGATCCTATTAGTTGGCATGGGTGGGATGGGTAAAACCACATTAGCAGCGGAAATCGCAGCTCAACTGAGTAGTAAATTTGATCGAATCATCTGGAGATCCCTGGTTAATACACCTCAAATTAGAATCCTTTGTAGCGACTTGCTAGAAGCTCTATCCCCGCCAGCCGTAGTAGATTTACCAGATTCATTAGGCGGACAAATCGAGTTATTAATCACTATACTCAGACAAGATCGCTGTCTCCTAATCTTCGATAATGTCGAGTCGATCTTGGCGGGACAAGTTCAATGTGGTCAGTACTTAGCAAACTATGATGGTTACGATCGATTATTTAGAGCAATTGGCGGACTACCACACCAAAGTTGTGCAATCCTTACCAGTAGAGAAAAACCCCATACCATTGCCCGATTAGAGATCGTTAATCCTCAATTGGTAAAATCGATGAATATCGGCGGGATGGCACCTACCGCCGCATATGAACTAGTCCAATCACATGGTTGTCCCCAACTGTCAGAGTGGATGTGGCAAGAAGTCCACGCTCACTACGACGGCAATCCACTCGCCCTCAAAATTGCCACAATTGCCGCTGTCGAGATGACTGGTGGCGGCGAAAAAATGCTCGAACTTTATCCATTGATGAAGGCAGGAAAACTCCAATTTCAGAGTATTGATGATAGCCTCACTCGGCAATTCGATCGATTATCGGAGATCGAACAACAGCTAGTATACTGGTTGGCGATCGCCCGCGAACCAATTACTAGCATAGAATTGCGTGCTAATTTAGTTATTCAGCCTCATGCGCCTGGTGAAATTATCAACGCGCTCCAATCCCTAGCCCGCCGCTGTATCACCATCGGATCCAATTCTGCCAGAGATCGACTGCACCAGCGCAAATGGTCAATTCAACCCGTGATGATCGCTTATGTGACGAGAAGATTGATCGATCGATTTGTCGCCGAACTTGCGCCAGAATCATCAATAAATAGCCCTATTCCCGATCTCCAAGATCGCTTTTTCCATCTCAATCATTACCCGATCATTCAGCCACAACCCCAAGATGGCATTCTTCAAACCCAACGGCAATTCATCTTCCAGCCCACTATCGAGCGGCTTATAGCTACTTGGAGCCATCCTGCTGATTTGAGTCAATATCTCTACCAGATTTCCACCCAATGGCAAGGTTTAGATCCTCTGCCTACTGGATATCTGGGATCGAATCTAGTCAACTTACTCACGGAATTGAGTCTAAAATAGGGCAGTTCGGCTTACTTCTGCATTGGCGTTAGCATACCTTCGGTACAGGCAGACGCTACCGCGAACGGCTACGCTCTGCTGAGGCAAACGCTTCGCGAACAGTACGAGTCGCTCACTGGGCGGAGCCGTTAGCGGAGCCTCTCCGTCAGGAGAACTGGGAGTCAGGAGCATAACGCCTAACTGGTTAACTATGTTAAAATAAAACTGTTGTTAAGCCACGCACCGTCTTTGATTAACGTATCAGACATCGATACCCTAGCCCAAGAGCTAGCCTCAATTCAACAGACTGGCTCCAAAAAAATTGCCCTGTTGGGTTCTCGTCACGTGCCAATTACTCATCAACATCTGATTGAGATGATGAGCTACGCCCTAGTATTATCTGGCAACCGCCTGATTACTTCAGGTGCTATTGGTACCAATTCTGCGGCGATTCGTGGTGCCATCAGAGCCAATCGCGATATGCTGACGGTGATTTTGCCCCAGAGCCTTGCCCGTCAACCCCGTGAGTCTCAAGATCAGTTGCAAAATGTGATGCACTTAGTCGAAAACCCATCTAGTGATGCACTTTCACTCGGTGAAGCCAGCGCGCTGTGCAATCAAGAGATTATTTCTCGCTGTCAGCAATTGATCTGTTTTGCCTTTCATGATAGTAGAACACTGCTCCAAACTTGCCACGAGGCAGAAGAGCAACGCAAAGTCGTGACTCTATTCTACTTCGACTAACTTAACCCATATCCAGATCGGGTCTAGCCTGGATTTCTGGACGCACAATCCCTGTTTTATGAATTTCGCCAATCTTTCTACTTCGACAATTTTACTCGGATCGATCGCGGCAGCCGCAGCTTTGGTTTACTTTCCATACTTATTAGTTGCGGTGACTCGGTTCCAAGTGGGGTTTGATATCTCCGCTCCTCGTGCCGCATTCGACAAATTGCCCGACTACGGCAAAAGAGCAACCTGGGCACACCAAAATTCCTGGGAAGCTTTCATCCTCTACAGTGTCGCTGCATTGATGGCGTATATTACCAAACAAGAATCGCCGACTATTGTCAATTGTGCGATCGGATTTACAGTTGCCAGATTATTCTATTCCATCTTTTATATCATTAATTTCCCGATCGGTCGATCGCTAATGTTTGGCATCGGTTCCGTCGCAATTTTCACCCTCATGTCCGCCAGCATCACCAGCACAATGATTAAATAAGTTGATAATTGATAGTTGTTGGCGTAGCCTCTCCGTAGGAGAATAGTTGATAGCTAATTTATCAAACTAGGTGATTTAGATATCTCATTTTATTAAATTAGACCAACGATTATCGAGATACCAACTATAAAACTCCAATCATCAACTATCAATTATCAACTATCAACTAATTAATATGGCATCCACATTTTCCTTTGATATTGTCAGCGATTTTGATCGACAAGAACTAGTCAACGCCCTAGATCAAACCAATCGCGAGATTATTAGTCGGTACGATCTCAAAGATACCCAAACTACCGTCGAACTAGCTGAAGACAAGATTACGATCAATACATCTAGTGAAATGACTCTAGATGCCGTCCATGATATGCTTCAGAGCAAGGCAATCAAGCGCAACTTGTCTCTGAAAATCTTCGACTATGGCACAATTGAATCAGCCAGCGGCAATCGGATCCGCCAAGAAATTACCCTCACCAAAGGTATCAGCCAAGAAATTGCCAAGCAAATTTCCAAACTAATTCGCGACGAATTTAAGAAAGTCCAGCCATCTATTCAAGGCGATGTCGTGCGAGTTACGGCGAAGGATAAAGACGAGCTACAAGGCGTAATGCAACGATTGAAGCAGGAAGATTTACCTGTGGCTCTACAATTTACTAATTATCGATAATCTTTTCCACGATCAACGTCACACTTTCCCATTTGCCACTACTGTCATATCGACGCACCAATCGCTGACGTTGACCCGTTTGGGGTATCCAACCAATTTCCAGATAGAAGGCATTTCCTAGATTGATTTTGGTGGGTGTAATGGCATAACCACCATCGGGAAGTAGTAGTAGTTGATAAGACTGATGATCTCGCTCGTCTGTAAATTGCCACAATCTCGCTGATAAAAGATCGGTAGTAACTGTGAGATCGATCAAATGATCCTGTTCAACTAACTGATAACCAGTATCGCTGACGCTGAATGTCGATCGAGTATTGGTTTCGATCAAAGTTCGTTGATCGGCGTATGATGTAGTGGCAATACCAGTCCAAGTACCCAACAAATCGGTAATATTTAAGTGAGGACGTTCGGGAGTAGTAGCTCCCTGAAGTTGCTCTCTGACAAACGTAACTCGATCTAGTTGTTGAGCGATATCAAACGTCTGAATCATCCGAAAGCGGCGATCTCCAGCTATGAGCGAAAATTCAGCGATCGTTTTTACCCCAATATTTACCACCAGTGCCCCAGAGCTAAATGCACCCGTCTCAAAATAGATTGCGCCGATACCTGGTGGGGTGCTAAAGTCCCAGACTACTTCCTTGGCATATTTTTCAGTACTATTTGGTAACGGATAAAAGCGGTTTAGTACCAGATGGACTGCCTGATTGTCACGCATACCTGCGAGCTTGATCACACTCGGAATGTCTTCGATTAGTTCTGCTTGGGGAGTAACTGTAGTGAAAGAACCAACCCATTCACCTAAATTTTCAAGTACGCATTCCCACTGTGATTTCATGACTGATCTGACAAATTAATAGCTAAAGTCGCGCGGTACATTCAAGGATGAGGCGTTGATTTTCGATCGCATGAGGCTGGATTTCTAGCGCAGAGCGGAAGGCGCGGATAGCAGCAGAATAGTTACCCAGAGCCGCGTGACACAAACCCAAACCGTGAAGGGCACCAAAATGAACAGGATTGAGTTCGATCACCCGCTCACAGTCAGCGATGGCTCGATCGTAATTTTTGGTCATAAACCGCAAAACTGCCCGTCGATTCCAGGCTTCGGCAAAATCTGGCAAAGCATCAACCAAATCGTCTAAGATCGAATTGG
>JAJAYU010000004.1 GCA_026786125.1 Chamaesiphon sp. | reverse complement strand
GTTGGGGACTGCGAGTCAGAATCAGGATCTGATGTCCCTGTGCTTGGAGTTGTTCGACTAACCGACTGCCTACAAATCCAGTGGCTCCCGCGATCGCAATCTTCATGCTGTATTTTTAGATCTATAAACTTACTCTCTTAGATTTTCGCACTTATATCCTCGCTTTTCTAGCGGATCTGACAAGCAGCCATGCCATTTTCCTGCTGTGAGCCTTGAAAGCCTGTGAGGACAGCTAATGCGCGTTGTTTAGGTGTGCCATGATGTTGACTGTTATTAATTTCATAATCACCCACCTGATAAGCGATTCTGGCAATTTCTTCAATATCTTTGTCATCGAAGGAAACATCTGGCATCGCACCCATATAGTAACCCGCTAAACAATCAGCTTGAAGTTCAATTTGGGTAATATTTCGGAGTCTAGATCCACCTGCGATTTGGGCTGCATGGGCATACTCATGGGCAAGAATATAGGCTAATGCCGCATCCCCATACTGGTAGGCCATTTTAATGTGTTGTTGGGTGATGTAGATCGTATTGCTGCGGGGGCAATACAAGCTGCCTGTTATTCGACCACAGGGACTCGATGTGCCATTTCGCACGTTCCATCTGACTTTGGGATTTGCTCTGGTAATATCGACTTTCCGCAATCCTTGATATGTCGCATTTAGAACTACCTCTGGCCCCAATTCAGTCGATCTCAGTGGTTGAGTTGTGCCAATGAGTGTAATGATTGCAATGCTGACGCGAGTAAGAAATTTCCCCAATTTCATGGTTAGGCTTTAGGTGTGAGGTGTGAGGGAAAATTATTCATAGATTAGCATTTACTCTTGGTGCGCTATGATTACCAAATAACACACCTTACGCTCTACTTCTCAAGATGAATTCGGCGATCGCTAGATCCACTGGAGTGGTAATTTTGAGGTTGGTTTCTTCACCTGGGACGATCGTGACTGGTAGATTGCACTTTTCAAATAATGCCGCATCATCAGTGACTTCCCAGCCGAGATTCCGCCCTTGTTCGTGACAGGCTTTGAGTAGTTTTACTTCAAAACCTTGAGGGGTTTGGGCTGCCCAGAGATTAGATCTGTCGGGGGTATCGATCACGATGCCCATACTATCTACAACCTTGATTGTATCTTTGACAGTAATGGCTGCGATCAGTCCAGGACAGGTTTTCAGTATATTGGCGCAGCGATCAAATAGATCTGGTGTCGCCAAACACCTAGCTCCATCGTGAATTAATACTCGTTCAGCCCCATCTGGTAAGCCTTGCAAGCCGTTGTAAACGGATTCTTGTCGAGTTGAACCACCCTGAATAAATTGGACGGGTTTAGCGAGAGATATGTTGCCGAGAATAGTTTCGAGATCTTTGAGATCTTCTGATTGGTAAATGATGCCGATCCATTCGATCGATTTAGATTGCTCGGCGGCGAGTAGTGTCCACGCCAATAATGGTTGATCTAGTAAGGTAATTAGCAGCTTATTCCGGCTGCTGCCCATTCTTTTTCCCATACCAGCAGCGGGAATTAATAAGTGCATGTGTTTAGGCTTTAGGCTTTAGGCTTTAGATTTTAGGCTTTAGGGGCTGAGGAATTGGATTAGGATTAGATGGTTGTTCAAAGTAATCATAGACAATTTTCGACATCTGGCGAACCAATTCTGGCCCAGCGGGGCTGTTGTGGGGGCGGTTGACAAGGACGGCGGCGAGATAATTTTTACCTGAGGCGGATTTGATCGATCCGACATCAGCGACGAGGGTACCGATATCACCTGTTTTGTGAGCAATTTTGGCACCTTTACCTAGTCCTCTTGGGAGCATAGTGTTGCGGAGGGTGTGACTCATCATGTCCAAGATCTGAGCGCGGGAAGCATCTGAGACAATTTTACCGCGTTGGATCGCCAGGAGAGATCGGCTGAGTTCTTTGGCGGTGGTGGTATTTGTACCTGTGAGATCTGGTAGTGGTTGATTGATCGTAGTAGCTTGGAGTCCCCATTGCCGAAACCGCTGATTGAGAGCTGCTTTGCCGCCTAATCGATCGATCAGCAGATTGGTGGCGGTATTATCACTAATAGTCATCATTTTGGTTGCCGTGACTAATACACTCACTTGGCTCCCAGGCTTTTTGTTGCGGAGATCCCCAGATCCTCCCGCAATAGTTCGATCTGTAATTGTTAATTGTTCGGTTAATTTGATTTTTTGGGCATCGATATCTTGAAATAGGGCAATCAAAATCGGTAATTTAATCGTACTAGCCGCAGGTAATATTCGATCGGATCCCAGTTCACTATATTCACCACTATCGATATTGACGAAGATATAGCTGGCATCGAGTCCACTCTTTTTCGCTGTGGTGGATTTCTTGGTTTGCGGCAATTTTGACTGGAGCTGCTGATTGAGCTTGATGCTTGGTTTAGTGAGATTGAGACTGGCGATTTCGTCTGGGCGAGGGACTGGGGCTACTTTTTTGACAATATTTTGGCGCGGTGGATTTATCACTGAAATCGTAGTTCCAGCGATCGCACTTATCCCCAATCCACAAATAGCCAGCCGTACTAATTTAATCAATAGTGTTACAGGTGGATCTGCCTGTAACACTCGCGGCTGACGAGCTGTTCTCTCTGGCGATATTGGCTTGGAGCTGCGCTTGGCGTTAGAATTTAAAGCCATTAGTTAAGGCGTAGTTTAGCGAATAGTAACAAATTCAAGTCTCCCAGTCCCCCAGTCTCCCAGTCCCCCAATCCCCCAATCCCCCAATCCCCCATTACTAGCCATTCCCCAACTCCTGAGATCTCTTCGCAGCGGCAATTACTGCTTCAATTAAGGCCGACCGAAAACCTGCTTGTTCCAACGTCTTAACACCTGCGATCGTTGTGCCACCAGGACTCGTGACTCGATCCTTTAGTTGAGCGGGATGTAACTTTGATTCATTTAAGAGCTGGGCGGTACCGAGGACGGTCTGTAATGCCAATTGATCGGCAATTTGACGTGGGAGACCTGCGGCTACGCCTCCATCTGCTAGAGCCTCGATCGCGATGGCTACGAAGGCAGGGCCAGAACCGGACAATCCCGTGACGGCATCCATTAAGGATTCAGGCACGGTGACTACTTCGCCGACTGCTTGGAATAGTTGAGTAGCCAGCTCCAATTGGGCTGAATTGACGTGATTTCCGGCTGAAATTGCGGTCATCCCCATCCCCACTGTGGCGGGTGTATTTGGCATGGCGCGGATCACAGCTTGATCGGGAAATGCTAGTTCTAGCTGGGCAATACTAACCCCAGCCAGGATTGAAACTATTAAGCTGGTAGGACTGGGCTGAGATATCGCACCCACTACCTGACCAAAAATTTGCGGTTTGATCGCAAGTAATAATACTGGAGCGATCGATGCCGAATTATTGTCGCTAGTTACACCAACCCCATACTGCTGCTGGAGTGACTCCCGTTGCTGGAGAGTGGGTTCACTAATCAGAATCTCAGTAGGTTGATAAATACCTTGAATAAGTAGGCGGGATACGATCGCCGATCCCATTACCCCGCCCCCGATGACACCTAATTTAACGGACATAAATTATACTTGCCATCAATAACTGCCATTAACAACTAGCCCAATCTATTGAACGGCTTGCATCGGTTCGCTGTTCCACGCTGGAGTGGATTGACTAGTCCGATTGCTCCGAGCAGTTGGATTCGCTGGTGCTTGCCTATCCACAGCATCATTGACAATATTGCCTGGAGAGCTGACTTGGACACAATTTGGGGTGAACAGAAAGATATTATCACCAATTCGTTCATAGTGACCATCGATCGCGTAAGTTCCACCTGCGACAAAATCTACCGATCTTTGAGCTTCTTCTTGACGAATCAATGTCATGTTGAGGATCACGGACTTTCTCGATCTCAGCGCATCAATTACTTGAGGCATCTCTTCAAAAGAACGAGGTTCGATCAAGATCATTTCTGATACTCCGTTCATAATCCCAGGCATCCCCACCACGTTATTGATTTTGCTGGCACTACGTGTTTCTCCATTTACCCTGTTGCGAAGGTTGCGACGTTCCTCTTCTACGGCTGGTTGAGGAGTTGAAGCTTCGGGCTGTTGATACTGTCCACTGTAGGCATCATCATCTGCTTCATCGTAATCTTCCTCGTAGTCATCACTCAAACCCATGAAATCTTTTACTTTATCTAAAATTTTCACCTTAAAACTACTCCCGATCGCTGTTGTGTAGATGCTTTGCGTTTTTGAAATGCCGCTTTACGCCCAATGGCGTAGATCAACCTTGGATTTTCCACTAAATTCTATTCCGAGTGGCGGGCGGCATAGTAGAAAATATTGATTATAATAAGTTACCACTAACTTGTGGTATTTTCACACTTATTATTCTGACTATTTATTTGCCATGTAACTGAATCATGGCAAATCTGTCGATTGGAGCTATGTTGTGTACTCTAATCTAAACATTGGCATTCTATGGCAATCGGCAATTATTTAGCCCTAAATAGACATATTTAATTTAGATGTCTTAACTAAACCCCATCCATCTTGGAAACCATAGTTTTTCAGAGTAACGTTTCAAATGCCTATGACATCCTGCGGGCAAGTGTTTGAGGTTCATTATTAACCCTTGTATTAAAACTACAGGTCTCAACCTAGTCGGGGTTTAAATACCGTAAAAATCACTTTTTCCAGGTATTTATGCGTTGTGCTTAAAAATAATACTACCTGGTCGAATAATTGTCGCTCCAGCAGCAATAGCTTGACGATAGTCGCCGGACATTCCCATTGACAATTCTGATAGCTGGAAACTCAATTGCTGCTGCTGGTCAATTTCATGGCTGAGATCCCGCACCCGTTCAAAAAATTCAATTGTTTGAGTACTGCTTAAACCTAGCGGCGGAATTGCCATCAAGCCACTAATTTTGACCTGTTGACAGCGATGAATTTCTGGCAGATCTGCCAATAACTCTGGAATCGTCCAGCCATACTTGTCAGGATCGGGCAAGACTTTGACTTGCAAGCAGATATTTGGACTAGTACCCAGTTCGATTGCCACTCGATCGATCTGCTGTAGTAATCTAAGACTATCAACAGAATGAATCCAATCAAATAGCTGCACAGCCTTTCGCACCTTATTGCCCTGCAAATGTCCAATCAAATGCCAACACAGATCTGGCAAGTCGGCTAATTCTTGTTGTTTTGACTGTGCATCCTGAATTCGACTTTCCCCAAAATCACGAATCCCCACAGCATAAGCCTCACGCATCTGCTCGACAGATGCTTGCTTTGTTACCGCCATTAATTTCACCGAAGCTGGTAAATCTTGACGGATTGTTTCGATGTTTTGGGCGATGGACATCTAAAGAGTGAATGGTGAATGGTGAATAGTGAATAGGGGTTTAGTATTGCAGATTGAAACCCTAAAGCCGAATACCTAAAGCCTACTATCCTATCCTGGAAAATTTTGTTTCATCATTGATTGTAACTGATGTGCTTCTGGAGTTTGACCGTTGCGTCTGAGCAGTAAGATGCGGGTATCGATCGTTAGCCTAGCATCAGAACGAGTGACGGGCTGAAACGACAATCCAGTGGAGTTGTTGGTGACGAGGAAGAAAATTCGCTGGGCGTAGAGAGTGGTAAATAATTCTTGGTTTTCCTCAACGACGCAGATCCGATAGAGCAAGCCAAATGTAGGGTGATTGAGGTAGTTTTCGGAAGTCATTAATTGGTGGATGGCTCGCACTGAGCGTAGTCGAAGTGTGGATGGTGGATGGTGGATGGTGGACGGCTCGCACTGTTTGCGAAGCCTTGCATTTTGCATTGCGTAGCCGTTGGCGGTAGCGGAGCGTTTGCCCTAGCAATAGCCTCTCCGCAAGGAGAAGTGTGAATAGTGAATAGTGAACATTATTTCCGTTGTCCTCCAGTCCTCCGTCTTCCAAGCCCCTAACTTATAATACCCAAAGCGGCGATCTGAGCAGCAGCTTTTTGTAGAGATTCGCGCCATTCTTGTTGCGGGTGACTGTCGGCGACGATGCCTGCTCCTACCTGTCCCCAAACGGTACCATCATGATACAGCAATGTCCGAATCAAAATATTTAGATCTAAATTACCCCGTTTGTCTAGATAGCCGCAGGAGCCATAAAATAAATTGCGGGGCAAGGGTTCGAGTTCGGCGATGATTTTCATACAGCTCACTTTGGGGCATCCGGTAATCGTGCCACCTGGAAACATGGCGCGAATCAGATCGATCGAGTCAAATTTAGGGTCAAGTTCTCCAGTAACATTACTGACTAGGTGCATGACATGACTATACCGCTCGATCGATAGTAGTTCATCAACTTGGATAGTCCCCCATTTACAAACACGTCCGAGATCGTTGCGTTCGAGATCGACTAGCATAATATGCTCGGCAATCTCTTTTTGATTCGTCAATAATTCTGTGGCTAATCGTTTATCTTCGATTAGATTCTGACCACGTTTTCGCGTTCCGGCAATTGGGCGGGTTGTGGCTTGCTGTTGTTGCAATTGCACTAATCGTTCTGGCGAACAACTGATCATCGCCCCCCAGGGAGTTTGCCAATAGCTAGCAAATGGGGATGGATTGATATTTTGCAAGCGTTGATAAATCTCCCAACTATCGAGATGAGTTTGGCTACTAAATCGCAAAGATAAGTTGGCTTGAAAGATATCTCCTGCTTGAATATGTGCCTGTGCCTTAAGAATCGCCTGCTGATATTCGGATTCAGATGTGAAAAAATGGATGTCTCGATCGATCTGCTCAATTAAAGCTGATGTTACAGTAAGCTGGGATTCAATCGGATTTGATCGATCTAATTTACCGACTAACTCATCTAATTCTATTACTGTAGGTGCCGATAAATATAATATTTGTTCCCAGTGATCTAAAACAGCAAAAGCATGGGGTGCATACCAATAAGCAACTGGAAATGGCAACGGATCTGGTTGCCGCTCAGGTAAATCTTCAATCTCCCAAGCTAATTCGTAACCCAGCCAGCCTAACCATCCGCCAGTAAAGGGTAGATGCTCTGGTAAGTCTGATTTATCGTCCTTATTAACACTAGACAGTAAACCTTCTAAACACTCTAATATTGCTCCAACTCCTGGAGTAAAAATCTGTAGTTGTCGATCGACAATCTCTGGTGATCCAGCACAGATTGAATATCTTGTGAGGATTGAACGGTGAGAACTAGTAGCTGGACTTTCTAGCAGAGTCGCGATCTTTTCATGCCTGAATAATCGATCGAATATCTCCGAGCCAGTTCGATTTTGAAGAGGAATAGCTAAATACAAGGCTTTGATAATTAATTGGGATCTGTAGGGGCGGGTTTATACGATTGATTAAAACAACGCGATATATTTCCTTTGAACCCGCCCAACCTAACTATTAAGCGTGGGTTGGGCGGGTTTGTTTTATCGTTATCTGTAAGTTGCGAATATTTCTAACATAAACCCGCCC
>JAJAYU010000003.1 GCA_026786125.1 Chamaesiphon sp. | reverse complement strand
GTGTGTAGATCTGGGTGACTATAATGTCTCATCAACCACTCCTCAATCGTTAGACTCAGATCATTCATTACGCTTGGATCTAGAGTTTTATGCATTGTTGTTTGGCTCCAAGTACATAAAGCTGTGAGTAGTGCCTCCCGCACACTAGTCAGGCGACGGGATACAGTATATTGTTTAGTTGCTAATTGGCTGGCAATTTCTTGTTGAGTCAAGCCTTGACCATAGTACATTTGCAATAGTCGTTGGGACTCAACATTGAATTTGACCAAAGCGCGAAGTAAGATTTTTTGCAATTGAGATCTTTGGCTGTCTCGATCAATCTCATCTTCTTGCTCGATTGTCTGAGTCAAGAGCGACTCTTGCACTGTGAAGTCAAAGTCATCCAAAAACTCACTACTATCGCTGGCAGATTTGGGTTGGGACGCAGAGACAATCGTGGGATAGAGAAAGGATCGTACCGCCGCACCCAGAGTCGTTAGCCACTGAAAAATTGTTTCACCATCGCAGCGGGCGGGCGCGTTGCTCAGATTGCCCAGCTCTCGATTGAACAAATCAGCAATCGCATTTAATGCCGCCAGATCTGGTTTGTCGAGTTTCCGCGATCCCTGTCCAGTCGGCGCGTAAATAGTTTTAAAACATTCCCAAGCCAAGATATAAGCAGCAATCGTGTCGGGATTAAGACCTAATTGTTGGAGCGATTCGATCGAGCGTTTGTGACTGACTTTATGTAACAATGCCCAATCAGTACAGATTTCGACTTCTTGTCGCTGACGTAAGGTATCTATAATTGCATTAGTAAAAGCTAGACTAGCATAACTTTTTAATTCGGTGCCGCGATCAGCTTTGAAGCCCTTGATCACTCGATCGAGCTTGATCATGGCAATCTGAAAAAAATCAGAAATCAATTGTTTCTTAGATAAGTCGGTGGCTATTTTTTGAGCAGACCAATAGCAAACTTCTTGGAGATAAGCAGCCAAATGATTGGTGGCGATCTTCCCCAGCGGTGATGATTGATCGGTTACAGCTTCTGCTTGCCAAGTTTGATGCCAATATAATGCCCAGAATCTCGGTGATGCTTCATCCTCACGGCTCGATCCCAGACAGGTCTGGATACTTCTCCGCAATTTACCATCAACGATCCATCTTGTGACCAGATCGTCTTCAAAACATAAGAATGTGGAAAATATTTCAAGAATACTTTGACGAGAGCGCATGGGCGAAAACCAAGTTTATTATAAATTAAGGAATAGTAGGCAGGCTAAATTGTAATTTATTCTTTCAATCTAAACTTATTGACAAAAATTTACTTTAGAATGACTCTCAACCCAGATCTCCCCCATCTTGCAACTAAATCATTGCTGCTAAATATGCACTTGACAACTTCCCGTCGGTTATTTCTAGCCTCGTTGTTTTTATCAAGCTGTGGCGGGAGAAGATTTGCTGGTGGCTCGTCAACATCAAAAAGCGGAGGAGAAAGTGGATCCGCCGAACCAGAACAGTTGGCAATCGGCACCCTCAGCTATGGATCTGGCAAGCAACCAGGCACACAATATGATGGTGTTAAGCAGTATTTGGAACAAAAACTTCACACCCTCGTTCAGATCGAACCAACTTTCAATGAAAATAAGGCCCTAGAACGGATTAGAGCTAAAGCATGGTCGCTGGTATTTGCACCACCAGGATTAGCTGCAATTGCTATCTCACAATATCAGTATACGCCCATACTTCCGCTTGAAGGTATTAACAATTTACGTTCGATTTTGGTAGTCAAAAAGAATAGTACCTATCAAGATCTCAAATCCCTGACAGGGAAGAAATTAGCGATCGGTCAACCAGGTTCAGCAACTGGATATTATCTCCCAATCTACAATTTATATGGTCTAACTCTCGCTGAACTGATCGTTTCCCCCACGCCGAAGTCAATTTTAGAAGCTGTCGCTCAAGGTAGCGCAGATGTGGGAGCACTGTCACTGACAGAATTCAATACTTACAAAAGTGAAATTCCCCAGGCAGAATTTCGGATCTTGTTCACAGATCCCCACAAAGTCCCAACCGGATCGATCCTGATTAGTTCAAGTATCGAGATGAACCTGCAAGAATTGATTCGCCAAATCTTAAAAGATAGCCCTTCAACTGTGTCCCAAGAAGCTGGTTTTATTCCCACTGGTACCGTCGCTGACTATAAGTATATGATTGCGGTAGTCGATCGAGTCCGATCGATTTTCCCTGCCGATCAACCTCAGACAGCGGCTCTGTTGACCCAGAAGCCTGTTAGGTTGTTTAAGTAGGGGATAGAGAATAGAGTTAGAGAACGCATAAACCACCCAAACCATCCGTATCTAATCAATAGAGGTGCTACTCGATCTTAGTCGTAGCAGGTGAGGGCAAAATGGTTGAGTGTCGAACTGATGAATCCTTTGTACAAATTGTTTATGCCAAAGTTACGGCTAATGGTAAAACTGAACTAGTCCCGATGAAATTGTATATCGATCGGGATGGTACACATCTCGATCGAGAGCTGCCTACGCCCCCAGCAACTAGCGGTGGGAAGAGATTGTTGGCAAATCGATATGAATTGCAACAAGTACTCGGACAAGGTGGATTTGGCAAAACTTATCTGACATTTGATCGGCATCGCTTCAACGAACCCTGTGTAGTCAAAGAATTTCTCCCCCAGGGGCGGGGTGATTATGAATCACAAAAGTCTCGTGAATTATTTGAGCGCGAAGCCAAAATTCTCCATCAAATCGATCGATCCCAAATCCCCAAATTTTTTGCTTTCTTTGAAGAGGATCAGCAATTATTTCTTGCCCAAGAATATATCAAGGGACAGACTTATGCGACTTTACTCCGCGAACGTCAACAATATGGGGATACTTTTTCCGAACGGGAAATTATTAAATGGTTGCAAGATTTACTTCCTATTTTGGGTTATCTCCACGATCGACAAATCGTGCATCGGGATATTTCACTAGACAATATCATGCTCCAGACGGATAGCAATCTACCAATGTTGATTGACTTTGGGATTGGCAGATCCGATCTAATTCAACGCCAGAATCAGTCTGAACCTGCCGCCACCATGAATAATTCGGCCCCACCGTCGATCGTCGGCAAGGTTGGTTATGCACCCTACGAACAAATCTGGCTGGGACAAAGTTTTCCGAGTAGCGATCTGTATTCCTTGGCAGTGACAGCAGTAGTCATGTTAACGGGTATCGATCCTCAGATGCTCAATAGTCAGGCATCTGTGAAAGATCAGTGGCGATCGAAAGCATCAGTCAGCACTGATCTGGGGCAGATCCTCGATCGGATGTTGGAAGCTGCTCCGGCTAACCGTTACCAATCTGCGGCGGCGGTTTTAGCTGATTTGGAACAGTTTACTAGAGCCACTCTCAAGTGTCCAATCACTAAGGTGAGTGCGCCACCAACGGTCGTCCACAACGCAATCAAACAACAGCCGACAATGATAGATCATTGTTTACTCGAAAGTAATAGCCTCAACAGCAATGTTTCGATCAAAAGTGATTTGACCGCAACATTCATTATAAAATGCGCGAAAGAATTAACCAACTGTATCGGACCGATCGCCACAATGCTCGTCAACAAAACTTTGACCAAATATCCCAAGCTCACGCCAGCAGAATTGATCGAGCTGCTGGCACAAAAAATTCCACAACCGTTGGCAGCCAATGAATTTAGCCAGCGGTGCCGCAGTTAATCTTTAATTTGCATAAATAAATTCAACCAATCGTAGTGATGAATAGATGAATAACTAAACTTGATTTCGGATAGTGGGAAGTTAAAATTATGCTCAATCGGATTAATAAATCGGTTCAAGTTAGTTGGATTTCGGCATTTTTATTAAGTATTGCCAGTTGGAATAGTTTACCTGCTCACGCCGTCGATGGATCCCAAATCTTGGGTGGCAAGGTGACTTGGGAATGCGATCTATCAGCAACAGTCGAATCGACGATCCGTTCCAATCAGGACAATGGCAAGCATGGTTTATCTTGTCGATCGACTCAATCCGCAGCAGATCCAGCAGCCGTGAATGAATTAGTCCAGCAAGGGATCCAATTGCTTCAGCAAGCTCAAACGCTTGCCGCCGCAGATCCAGCCGCGATGGAGCAATTAGTGCTGCGGGGGATCCAACTACTTCAGACTTCCCAACCGACAACTACTAGCAATCCAGCAGTTCAGCAATTAATTCAACAAGGTTTGCAACTACTGCAAACAGCACCGCAAATTCCAGCCCCACAATCTCGATTACCAGCTCCACAGTAGCGCATTTTTTAGGTAAGTGCATAAATCAATTAAGTCCATCGTAATGGTCAATACGATCAATAGATGAGTAATTAAAATCATCGATCGCTACCAATAGATTAAATATATTCACATCCACAATTAGCAATCAGAAGGTTAAGATCATGGTCAACTACATCAAAAAATCAATTCAAATTACTAGTCTGATAGTTGTTGTCTTCGGTGCTGCTATTTGTGATCACGCGCCAGCTCAAGCTGCCGATATCTCTCAACTATTTGGTGCGGATCTAACCTGGCAATGTGGGATGACACCATCGATCAAACCCAGAATTCGGTTGAGTTCCAACGAACTCGCTCAAGATAGCGTTCGGTTCAATATCTTGCCCTGTGAACCAGCTCCAGAGCCAAAGCCCGCACCAAAACCACCTGAAGCTCCAATTACCCAACTGATCCAGCAAGGAGTCCAAATGCTCCAAATTGCTCAACCATTGATCCAGCAATTGGTGCAACCACTCACGGCTGTTGGTACCCCACCAGCACAACAAACCCAACCATCAAGATAGTCGCAAAAACCTGAATTTTAGACCAATCAGTAATGCATATCCTCTTAACTTGAGACGTAATAGTAAGTAAGAACACTTTAGTTAAGAGGAGTCAAGATGATGAACGGACAAACCACACAATGGGTGTTCAATCTAATTCTTTGGGTAGTTGTCGAAGTTATCTTAAATATTGTCGGGCTTGATGATTTAGCCACCTATAGTGAATTTTTATTTGAGCAACCAATCCATATTCAAGTTATTGCTACGAATGATACTGCTCAATCGATCGCATAATAAGAACAGCATCCTTTGATCGATCTTATGTCTCAAACTACCCTAGTTAGTAGTCCAGCTCCATTTATCGAACTAAATAATCAAGGTCAACTTTTAAGGTTTCGGCTAGAACAGGACTGCTGGCAATTAGGGCGAGATCTAAGTTGGACAAATGCGGAGATTCCCCTGGTAGGGTGGGAAGTTTTATCGAGACGACAGGCGGTGTTGCGCCGCGAGGGTGAGGACTATCGAATCTATGATGGTGATCGAATTGAAGCCAGCCGCAATGGATTATTTATTAGTCATACCAGAATTGATCGAGAGCAGGGTTATTTACTCCAGGATGGTGTTCAGTTAGCAATTGGTCAAAATAGCCACAATCAGATCTTGCTGACTTATTTCAATCCTACCCATAGCAATCCCCATCGCCTGAGTAAGTTAAAACTAAATTTACACAGTATCACTAAATTTCCGGTGGAATTGGGACGGGAAATCGATGTTGCCAATTATGGCGGAATGCAGCTAGATTCACCAGTAGTTTCTCGCCGTCATGCCACAATTTCCCTCAATCAGGATGGCTCACACACGATCGAAGATTGGAGCACCAACGGTACTTTTGTAAATGATTTGCGGGTGGAACGATCGACTAAATTGCAACATGGGGATCAAATTAGAATCGGGCCATTTATTTTATTATATCAACCAGATGGATTAGAACTTACCGATCGGGGTAATCAAATTCGTCTCGATGCGTCACATTTGGTGCGGCAGGTAACAGACAAAAGTGGCCAATTGCGGACAATATTAAACGATGTATCACTATCGATCGAACCAGGTCAATTGGTCGCCTTAGTTGGTGGCAGTGGCGCGGGCAAATCAACTTTAATGAAAACACTATTAGGTATCGAATCGACCACATCTGGAGCTGTTTATCTCAATGGGGATAATCTCCATCAGCATTTTAATCTCTATCGATCACATATTGGTTATGTACCCCAAGATGATATTATTCACCAGGATTTAACGGTGGCAGAAGTCTTAATGTATGCCTGCAAATTGCGACTCCCACCTGATACAAATTTAGCCCAAATTCTCGATCGCACTCTATCCCAAATTAAGCTCACCCATGTGGCTCAGACTTTGATCCGCGATCTGAGTGGAGGCCAGCGAAAACGGGTCAGCATCGGGGTGGAACTCCTCGCTGACCCCAAATTGTTCTTTCTGGATGAACCAACATCTGGACTCGATCCTGGACTCGATCGGGAGCTGATGAAACTGCTACGGGAACTGGCAGATCAAGGGCGCACAGTGATTTTAGTCACCCATGCAACGGCAAATCTGGAAGTATGCGATCGAGTGGCATTTATGGCTAGGGGTGGCACACTTTGTTATTTTGGGATGCCCACAGCCGCACTAAAATTTTTCGATTTACCCAGTAATGATTTTAAATATTTTGCGGATATTTATCTCAAACTAGATCGAGGCAGTACCAAGCAAGAATTGCAAGGAAATGTAGCAGCATGGGCAGATAAATTTCAACAGTCTGCGGTAGATCTGCCCCCATCCGCAGCCCAATTTAGTGCGGTATCATCCCCGCTGACAACCGATTACCGACCGTACGCTACCCGCGAACGAATCAAAAGTTCATTCTGGCACCAATTGTTAATTCTCAGTCATCGTTATTGGCAATTAGGCGTGCGCGATCGGACGAGTTTATTTTTAGCATTATTGACGGGACCGATCGGGATTATCCTGATTCGACTAGCAATTCAAGGTCAAGATCCGCTTGTTCAAATTAATCCCGCCTCGGCGTTACAAGCTTCACTAACGCTGAAAACATTATTTATTTTCAGTTGTGTGGGAATTTGGGTGGGGATCTCCTGCTCCGCCCAAGAAATCGTCAAAGAAGGGGCGATTTATGCCCGTGAACGCTTAGTCAATCTTGGCTTACTGCCCTATCTGGGTTCAAAAATATTGGTGCGATCGATTATTGCCATTCTGCAAACTAGCTTAATCGTAATCGCCATCTCGATCGCTTTTCCAGCACCTATTTCTACATTGATCCCCTGGACTTTGGGCTTATTTATCACCAATCTTTGCACCTTATTAAGTAGTATTTGCCTGGGATTACTACTATCAACCTTCGTCACCAATGAGAACGCCGCAAATAATGCGCTGCCGCTAGTTATGATTCCCCAAATTATTTTTTCAGGCGTATTATTCGATCTCGATGGCCTCTCGACCCAGCTTTCTTGGTTGATGCTGAGTCGGTGGTCAGTGAGTGCCTATGGGACATTAGTAGATGTCAATGCGATGATTCCTAGTTCGATGATCGTGCCTGGATATCCTCCTTTGCCCCAACCGATCCAACCTAATCTCAGCTACGATCCTACTTGGGCAAAACTAGGCTTAGATTGGGGCGTATTGTTGCTGAGTGCGATGATTTATTTAGTTATAGCCCTGTATCTCCAAAAACGCAAAGATGTAGTCTAAAATAAATGCGATTATCAAATTTTAAGATCACTCAAATAAGACACCTAATTCGCTTGTGAAAAAGACCGCTCCATCGAGTTCGCAGCTTGCAACCATCCCAGCTACTAGTCATTACTCACTACCGACAACCAAGATGCTGATTAAAAATCTGAAATTAGAATCGAAATTTAATACTTTCTTATTAATCATCTTTGTGATCGGGATGTTTTTGACTAGTTCACTGCTGTACCAGGTTTTGGAGCAAAATGCGAAAGCAGAGATAGCCGATCGAGCACAACTAATTATGCAAACGATGAACTCGGTTAGAGACTATACAACTAATAATATTCAACCACTACTCAACGACCGATTAGAGACAGAAGCAGCTTTTATTCCTGAAACAGTTCCGGCTTTTTCAGCCACCGAAGTATTTCAAAGATTGAGAAAAAATGAAGCTTATCGCAGCTTTTTCTATAAAGAAGCGACGCTCAATCCGACAAATCTGCGGGACAAAGGTGATAGTTTTGAAACTACCCTAGTCGAAAAATTTAGAAACGAAGCAGCAGTAAAAGAACTCTCCGGCTTTCGAGACCTCCCTGGTGGTAAAGTTTTCTATGTTGCCAGACCACTGACTGTCAAAAAAGATAGCTGTTTGCGTTGTCACTCGACACCCGATCGAGCACCCAAAAGTCAGATTGCTACCTATGGATCGGATAATGGGTTTGGCTGGAAACTCAACGAAATTATTGCGACTCAGATCATTTCCGTTCCGGCAGCAGAAATTTTAGATAATGCTCAAGACGCGCTCAAAATTGTCATGGCAGTCTTACTCGCTGTATTCGGGGCAATTTTACTAGCGATTAATTATTTATTGCGCCGGACGGTGATCCAACCGATTAAAGATATGGTCAAAACCGCAGAGGCAGTCAGCTTGGGCGACATGGATGCAGAATTTCAGCATCAAAGCCAAGATGAGGTCGGACTGCTGGCAGCGGCTTTTGGTCGGATGAAATCAAGCTTACAAATTTCGATGAATTTACTCAAGCAATTAGAATAGAATTAAGATTAGAAATTTTACCTAAATTGATCGCCGGACAAGTAATAATAAATACTGATCCCCTTGGGTTCGCCCAAGGGATGTGCACATATCATACATCCGCAAAAAAACATAGAAATAATAGCACCAGGCGCTGCCCAGCATAGGGTCTCGGCGATTTCTATCTCATAAATATTTGAAACTAGCTACTTAGTCATAATTAGTTAGTTTCCATT
>JAJAYU010000002.1 GCA_026786125.1 Chamaesiphon sp. | reverse complement strand
TTACTAGTTGGGCAGCTCATCCTGCCGATAGCATTGCGATCTTCCAAGCAGCCGAAGATGCCAGAGTATATCTCACCGATGAAGATTACGCCAAAATTGAAGCACTATCACCCCAGACTTCTAGCCTAATCCCGATCGGGCAATTATTACGCGATCAAGTTGTCGAAATCGTCGATGAAGCCAGAGTCGAAGTCTTTGCCCAATTTCCCCATATTACCGAACCAGGTGGCGGACTTTATCCCCCCGAACGCGCCGAAGCTTGTTGGCGGGATTTCTGGCATTATTTACGCCCAATTAGCTATGGCATTAGTGGCGGTTATACCGAATACACTAGTGCGGTGGGATTGGAGAATATGCGGATACTTTATGAAGAATTACAAGTTCCCCTAGATGCCATGACAGTCGGACTCGAAGGGATGAAAACAGCCAGTTTAAAACGGATCGATCCGAGTCAACATTCGATCGTCAGTCCCTATTTCGACCATCTAATTAACCAATTAAAAGCGTTTACAACCAGCCATGAATGACCCCCAGTCCCTGCGAATGTTGCTTTCTCATAACTTTGACCTGAATGATGGTCATACCCCCGCCCTGAGTCGAGAAGCCTTTACTCAGGTATTCATCGATGGTTTTGCCTCTGATCCAGAAGTCAAATGTCGTCAGGTAGACAATCCCCATTGGATCGTTGAAATTGTTTGTGTGGCTGGATTCCTTACTCCTCAACAAGTCGGCGAAAAGTGCGCCCAGATCCTCTCCAATAGCCGCAAGCAATCTTTAAACTCGTTGACGGAGCCTCTCCCCTGGAGAATCAATTTTGATACTTTAGTTCTTGGTGGAATCAAAACCACTCCTGCTACTAGCAACTCCCCTGACGCACTGCAATCCAATCAATGGGGCGTAGATGTCGTCGAAACCAAGTCTGGTGAGCAATTTCTGCGATCGATCTCCTGGGATACGACGATCGCGGGAAAACCAGTGGACACCATCTTCAAAGCCGAAATCATTAGTTCATCTTAGGTAGTGCCAGCGGATTGGGAATTTACCGCCGAACTCCGAACTCTCAACTTAATGATTCTTAGCATTTAGAGTTACACATACATATGAAGATTAGTATAGATAAGATTATAAAAATAGCTCAAGTAGTTAGTTGCCTAACTTAGCATACTGATTTGTCAGATAGAGCCTGAAGTCTCTCATAATTCCCCGCGAGAATGGTTATTACTTGTAAAGTTACTGCTAAACTTGCTTAAAATTTTGAGACAATTGTGCTCAGATTTATGATTGTTCATTATCAAGGAGACTTAGTAGATGTATTTTGGCCCAGCTTCACAATTAGGTGTCAGCCTGTTTGACGAAACTCCTCCCGTTGAGTGGGTACCTGGACGTTCCGTTGAGGAAGCCGAGATAATTATTCTTGCTGTTTATCGCCAAGTATTAGGCAATGCCTATGTCATGGAAAGTGAACGTGCAGTAGTTGCCGAATCTCAGTTCAAGAGTGGCTTTTACAGCGTACGGGAATTCGTCCGCGCCATCGCTAAATCCGATGCTTACATGTCTCGCTTTAGCGATTGTCCGCGCTATCGCTTTGTAGAGTTGAACTTCCGTCATCTATTAGGTCGTGCGCCTAATAGCTACGACGAAATGAAAGCTCACAGTGCGATCTTGGATGCTGGTGACTTTGATGCTGAAATCGATTCATATATCGACAGCGATGAGTACCAAAACGTGTTTGGGGAAAATTTCGTTCCTTATATCCGTGGCTACAAGACGGAAGCAATCACTCACATGGTTGGCTTCACTCACACGTTCCAATTGGTACGTGGAGCATCTACTAGCTCCCTCAAAGCTGACTTGGCTGGTAAATCACCAAAACTCAACTCTTTGGTCATTAATGCTACTCCTACCGCTGTCACCGCTCCTGGTAACACCTTCCGCAATCCGCCAATCAATCCTCGTACTCGTCTGGGTGCAGGTGCAGACGAAAATGGCAAGGTTTACCGGATCGAAGTTACTGGTTATCGCGCCAAAACCCTCAACAACATTTCCAAATTCCGTCGCAGCAACCAAGTCTACATGGTGCCCTACGACCAGCTTTCGGAAACTTACCAACGGATTCACAAGCAAGGTGGTTCGATCGTCAGTATGACTGCGGTTTAAACTAGGCTTTAGGTCTTAGACTTTAGGCTTTAGGGGTTAGAACAGTTATTAAGTAGAGATTTAGGTCTTTATTTAATGATTGTTCACTCATATCTCAAGAGAATTAAACTCCAAACTTAAAGTTAGAAGCTAACTCTAGCAAGATGATCGCGGTGAAAACCGCTGATTTTTGCGTAGCTATCTACAAAATAACAATAATTTAGAACCAAAAAATATGGCAACTATGACACGGACAGAATTGTGGTCCAACCGCTCTGCGGAAGACGTACAAGCGGTGATTCGCGCAGTTTATAAACAGGTTTTGGGCAATCCCCATGTGATGGAAAGCGAACGATTGACATCGGCTGAATCCCAATTATGTGATGGTAGCATCTCCGTCCGAGAATTCGTGCGAGCTGTTGCTAAATCAGACTTCTATTCCAGTCGTTACTTCCAAAAATGTGCGCCTTATCGGTTCGTAGAACTGAACTTTATGCACATTTTGGGTCGTCCACCCGAATCCAAAGCTGAAGTTTCCGCGCACATCGTCCGCTGTGTCGCTGAAGGTTATGATGCTGAGATCGATTCCTACCTGGATAGCGACGAGTATCAGTCGGTATTTGGCGAAAATATCGTTCCTTATAATCGCAGCCTGTCAGAAGCTGGTAAAAGCCAAGTAACCTACAATCGGATGTTTGCGATCGATCGTGGTCCAGCTCAAGTTAGCAGTTCGGTTAAGTCTTCCCAACTAGTCTATTCAGTTGCAACTAATAGCACTAGTAAGGTTTCCCCGTCCCGCGTCAGCTTGGGCGGTTATGGTGAAGCAAGCAAAAAGATGTTCCGCATTGTCGTTACTGGTGCTAAGTTTACTGGCCCGCGTCGCGTCAGTACTACTGAATATATCGTACCTGGCGATCGGATGACTCCACAGATTCAGCGCATCAACCGCACCAGCGGCAAAATCGTTAGTATCACTGAGATCGTTTAGATCTTGATGGGTGGCGGAGATCTACCCACTCCGCCTCAACTCACATAGTCCTCAAGTGGCTACCACCACAAATTTTAATCTCAAATTTTAACAACAAAACTCATTTTTAGGAGCAACGATCATGGCACTTTGGTTAACAGATGCAGATCCAGTCGAATTACGTCCTCAGGCAAGTGAAGATGACTTGCAGACAGTAATTCGCGCAGTTTACAAACAAGTATTGGGTAACTCCCATATCATGGAGAGTGAACGCCTCACTAGTGCAGAATCGATGCTCCGCAATGGTGATATTACCGTCAAAGAATTCGTCCGTGCAGTCGCTCAATCTGAATTGTACCGCTCTTTATTCTTTGCGACTTCCTCAGCATACCGATTGGTGGAACTAAACTTCAAACATCTACTTGGTCGCGCACCAAATGACCAAGCTGAAATCTCTGAGCATGTGTTGATTTACAATCAATCTGGTTTAGAAGCTGAGATTGATTCCTACATTAGTAGCGATGAATACAGTATAAGCTTTGGCGAAAATGTTGTTCCTTACACTCGTGGTAACAAGAGTCAATTGGGTAGCAAAAATGTTACTTTTAACCGTGCTTTCTCCTTGATGCGTGGTGATGCCTCAAGTAGCGATAGCAGCAAAAAAGCTAAGCTAATTAGCGATATCGGTGGCAACCGTGGTACGGCAATTAAACCACCTGCCCGTGGTGGTTCTGGTGCTTATGCAAATACTGGCAAACGTTTCCGAATCGCAATTAACAATGCGAACTATGGTGCGCGTGTGACTCAAAGTGCCGCAACTTTTGAGGTCAATTATAGCCAACTGTCTCGGAAGATTCAAAATATCCAAAAGACTGGTGGTAAAATTCTCAGCATCACTCAAGTCGGCTAGGATTAACCTTGAAAAACAGGTAATTAGATTTTATTTAAGTCTAATTATTGATCAGAACAACTGAGTAATTAATTGAGCTAACCTATTATTACTCAGTTTGATTCAGATCGTTTTAATAGTTTGTTAGTTTGATCACTTTTTTGAGATTAAAATTATGAATACTGTGTTTAACTTGAGTGGTGATGCTGGTCGTAAATGCGCGATCGATATTGCTGGTAGTCCTCATCAAGCAATGATGCGAACTAGTGCTTATACAGTCAAAGTCCCCTATTCTTCTCTAGCACATACGATCCACTCGATCGGTAAACGTGGCGGAAAAATTTTAAATGTGCGGATGTTATCTACTTCCATGCCTGGAGTTGAAGATATTCCTGTGGCTTCGGATGTACTAGTTCCCTCTGAAGTAGAAACAGCTACATCGCTACCCACTAAAACTGTCGAGCCACCCCAGCCAGAATCCCGTCGCCAGCAGCAGAAATCTAAAAAGCGTTAAATTTAGGTACGAATGGACATTACTCAATTTGTAGCAGGTTCGATCGGGCAATGGAAGTCCCAGCGTAGTGCTCATCACATGATCTTCGGTCATTTTGAAGCAGTACGATCGGAAATCGATATCGCCGCCCTTACTCCCGACAATCTGGCAGTAATCGAACTTTGTCAATCCTATGACATCGATCCGAGTCAAGCTGTAGACCCTTTTCACATGAGTTGGGAAGGTGAGTCAGACTGGGTTGAAAAAGAAGTTCTTAAAGGGAGTACTGTCTTGGTACCGATTCCCGATCTAAATCTACCCAATCAGGGTCTATTATTACGCGATCGAGGTTATGCTGAAACTATGGCAGCAGCAGCCAGATATCATATTACTGAAGATGGCGTTTTTGTCCTGATTACTGAATATGACAGAGCTGCGGCTGAAGAAAGAATTTGGTTTGTCAATCCCAATCTCAGGTTTCGGGTTTCCACAATCAAAACCAGCGATGGTACCGGAGTTGTCACCGCATCTTTTTCCTCAGAATTACGCACTATGCCAAAAGCCTAATTAACCATTCACCATTCACCATCCACTATCCACCAATTCATGAGTGATTCTCTCCTCCTAGCTC
>JAJAYU010000001.1 GCA_026786125.1 Chamaesiphon sp. | reverse complement strand
TTACTATACGGGTCAAAATCCTCTTTATCATAGGTATGCAGAGCTAAATCGGCTTGCTTACACCCATCCCATCTACGTTGGCAAAGCCGTCCCTAAAGGCTGGCGACAATCAAGGATTTCAGACAGTGCGATAAATCAGTCTCGTGAACTTTGTAACCGACTGGAAGAAGATAGCCGCAATATTGCCGTCGGTGCAGACTTGACTCTCGAAGAGTTCCAGTGCCGTTTTGTGATTTTTGAAAATGAAAGCTCCGATATGATCAGCACCATTGAAGCAGCTTTGATTAAGCTCGGTCAACCGTTGTGGAATGTCGCTGTAGATGGATTTGGCAACCACGATCCTGGAAAGGGTCGATATGAGCAAGCAAAATCGGATTGGGATGTAATTCATCCAGGTAGAATTTGGGCGGAGCGGTGTAATGGTATACCCAAAGATAAAAGTGTCATTATTGCAAATATCGAACGTCATTTCCAAAATATCGGGGGAAAATCATGAATTCCGTCGAACTATTTTCAGGTGCAGGTGGTTTAGCTAAGGGGCTAGAATTGTCAGGATTCAAACATTCAGCACTTATCGAAAATAATAAACATGCTTATGCATCTCTGTGTGCAAACTTTGATGATAGAAAAGTTTTCTTTGGGGATGTCAGAGATTTCAATCTAGAAACATTAACTAATATCGATCTTGTCGCAGGTGGGCCACCATGTCAACCATTCTCACTCGGTGGTAAACATCAAGCAGATCGAGATCAACGAGATATGTTTCCATCAGCAATTCACGCAATCAAATGTCTCAAACCAAAAGCTTTTATTTTTGAAAATGTTAAAGGTTTACTTCGTCAAACATTTGCTGATTATTTCGAGTATATTCTGCTACGCTTGACTTATCCTAGTTTTGATGCGGAATTAACTTCTGATTGGCAACAACATTTAGATGAGCTTCGTAGCGTGAATCAGTTATCTGGTTCACTCGTTAAATACAATGTCCAGTCTAAGCTAATTAATGCAGCAAATTATGGCGTGCCTCAAAATCGCGATCGAGTGATAATTGTTGGCATCAGATCTGATCTAGAATACACCTGGTTATTTCCGCCAGAAACACATTCAGTTGATAGATTATTTTGGGATATGTACGTTACTGGAGAATACTGGGAGCGTCATAAAATATGTAAATTAGAACGTCCATTAATAGATCGATCGATAGAAGCTAAGATATTCAAACTAACTAAAAAATATGGAAAATTAGAGCCAGCACTGATGCCTCGGCAAACAGTTCGAGATGCTTTAATCCATTTGCCAGATCCACAATCGAATCATGGTATCAAAGATCATCTGTTTCATGACGGGGCAAAGATTTACCCAGGACATACAGGTAGTATATTAGATGCACCTTCAAAGACAATTAAAGCTGGAGATCATGGTGTTCCTGGTGGCGAGAATATGATCCGTTTTTCAGATGGGAGCGTTCGCTATTTGACGGTATTGGAAGCAAAACGACTCCAAACTTTTCCAGATAATTTTGTCATCAAAGGTGTGTGGGGAGAAGCGATGCGACAGATCGGTAATGCAGTTCCAGTTCTACTTGCTGAATCAATGGGTCATGAACTCATTAAAACAATGCACTCACCAAGTTTTGTTGATAGAAGAAAAAACAATTATTTGCTATGTAGATAGAAGTATTTGAATTGGCAGAAGATTTAAAGTTAACCATTTCGATCGCTGGATGCCAGATCTTGTCTAAGCTAGAAGCTCTGCTAGTTTCATTTTGCTGAGGTTTACAAGCCAATCGAGAGTCGTGCCAGCTATACATCAAGTATTCAGAGGCAGCAAAGGTTAGCTATTTGCGATAGTGTGGGAAGATAAAGACTCTCGTATAATTGACAGCGATCTACAGTGGCTCAAGTTATTCTCGAAAATATCTACAAAAGTTATCCTCCTACTGCCAATAGTAAGAGCAAATCCAAATCAGCAGATCTCCCAGTTCCCGAAAGTGTCCTGCGACGGGTAAGCCTGACGATAAACAATGGTGAGTTCATGGTGCTAGTTGGTGCGTCTGGCTGTGGGAAGAGTACCCTGTTGCGGCTAATTGCGGGGTTAGAGACACTGACTGCGGGGAACATCAGCATTGGGGAAACGCTGGTAAATGATTTACCGCCGAAAGAACGGGATATTGCGATGGTATTCCAGAGTTACGCCCTCTACCCACACATGCGGGTATATGACAATATTGCATTTGGATTGAGGCGGAGTCAATCTTTTGATACCTCAGCTTTAGCGACAAAAGCAGATGGTTTACCGCCACAAGTAGAGAATTTCCTAGTCGAAATTACCAGAGGATTTCCCCGTGGTTTGCGCTATATTTCTGCCCGTGAAAAAGTGATCGCCCAGAAGGTTCATCAAGTTGCTGAGATGCTGCAAATTGAGGGTTTATTAAATAGATTCCCCAAGCAACTTTCAGGTGGACAAAAGCAGCGAGTTGCATTAGGTAGAGCAATTGCTCGTGATGCTCAAGTATTTTTAATGGATGAGCCATTATCAAACCTCGATGCCAAATTACGGGCAGAAACTCGGACTCAAATCGTCAAATTGCAACGTCAATTGGGGACAACAACAATCTATGTCACCCACGATCAAACTGAAGCAATGACAATGGGCGATCGAATCGCTGTCATGAATCAAGGTCAAATCCAGCAAGTTGATACACCACTAGAGATCTACAATCATCCAGCAAATCTTTTTGTTGCTCAATTTATCGGTTCGCCGCCGATGAATTTGATTCCGGTACAGGTGCAATCACCACTATCGATCGGCAATAATCAATTTCGGATTACCCTAGCAGCCGAATGGGAGTTAGTATTAAATCAGTATGCCAATCGATCAATAGTCATGGGTATTCGTCCCGAACATCTGACCAGTGGTTTACCTGCAACTAAGAATTTTCGAGGCATTGTCGAGACAGTAGAAGCTTTGGGTAATGATACTTATATTGCTGTCAAAGTTCAAGATTTGGATCAAGCAAATCTAACGCTGCAAGTCCGAGTTGCACCAGATAAATTAGTGGCAGTTGGTGAGGAAGTTTGGTTGTCAGTAGCGATAGATAAAGTTCATTTGTTTGATCGAGATACTGGCTTGGCAATTAGGGTGGTTGGTGAATAGTGGATGGTGGATGGTGGATGGTGGATGGTGAATTGAGAGCGTTTATTTTTGAGTGGTAAAGAGCCTAAATTATTAAGATCGCGAATTGTGTCAACTTGGGAGAGATCCGTAATTGTGCGGATTGTCATATATGGTAAGAATTACTATAATCAACTTAATTGATTAATTTATAATTACTATATATGAACCAACTACCTATCCCCCAGCACTTTAAACCAGAGACAGTCGGCGAGATTTGGCGTGTACCCTATCAAGATCGATCGAGTGCCGCTAGATTATGGGCAAAACAATATCAAATTAGCCCCACAGCTCAGACACAGAGTAATGTTAGCTTGTTGCTGATCGATGTTCAGAATACCTTCTGCTTACCAGAATTTGAGCTGTTTGTCGGCGGTAAAAGTGGACGAGGTGCGATCGAAGATAGTATCAGAATTTGCGAGTTTATCTATCGCAATTTAGGCAAAATCGACCAAATTATCGTAACATTAGATACTCATCATCTCCACCAGATTTTTCACCCGATTTTTTGGATTGATGAACGGGGCGAACACCCTACGCCAGCAGTGACGACAATCTCGCCTGAGGATGTAAGATCGGGACGATGTCGGGTCAATCCTGACTTTGGTGATGAGTCGCCAGATCATCTTCAAGCGTATGCACTGCATTATGTTCAGCAGTTGAGTGAGGGTGGTAAGTATCCGCTGTTAATTTGGCCGTATCATGCAATGCTGGGCGGGATTGGACATGCTTTAGTCCCTGCGGTAGAGGAGGCGATCTTCTTTCATGGAATTGCCCGCAGTAGTCAGGCGAGTTTTTCGATTAAGGGAGATCGAACTTTGACTGAAAATTATTCAGCTTTGGCTCCAGAAGTTTTTACAAACCAATTCGGCGATCAAATTGCCAGTAAAAATGATAGTTTAATTCATCAGTTATTAGCTTCAGAT